>VFZU01000004.1 GCA_016870995.1 Acidobacteriota bacterium | reverse complement strand
AGGTCAAGCTGCGGGGCTTGGACAAGGTGGAATGGCTGGTGACGTACACGGCGGCCGCCTACAATCTGCTTCGACTCAAAACCCTCGAGGAGCAGTGTGCCTAAACGCAGAAAATAGGGCAAAAACCGAAGCTTTGCGGCTTCCGGCGGAGCTCTGCCCGGCCGCAAAAACCTTCTCGAATGCCTAAGAAACGATCAAGAAAAAACCAGAACTGACGAACAGGGGCTTTTTCAACAGGCTCCTAAGCGTTACGCCTTATCTTTCGCTTTTTAGTGTAGGGGGGGCACCACAAGCAAACAATAGGACTACGAGGGTATTTGGATGGCTTTAGTCCTAGGACAAATCCTTTGATTTCAACACCATAAAACTTAGTACGAAGCGGCCTAAAAGCACCAAACCCCAATGGTTAAGTAGAACAAAAGACAAGAAATCCTCAAGCCAGCTACACCCGGTACTTTTGAGCGAAAAGTACCATTGAAACTCTGTAGTCACAAAGCTGAAGTGCAACCGTCATCGTCCCGTAACGAACGGAACCCTACACTGAGGGTGCATGTTCCAAAGCTTCAAGTTTTTCGCGCTCCCCGTGTGTCTGTGCGCGATGGCCTTCGCCCAGGTGGACCGAGCGTCCCTGAGCGGCAATATCAAGGATTCTTCGGGTTCGGGCGTTCCCGATGCCAGCGTGGTTCTCGAATCGGGCGCTAATGGTTTTCGCCGGGAAGTGAAGAGCAACGCCACAGGTGCGTATCAAATGCCGGGTGTTCCGGTTGGCAACTATAGCCTTTCGGTAAGCAAGAGCGGATTCAACCCCGTGAAATATGAAAATGTCACGCTGACGGTGGGCCAGGCGCGGTCACTGGATGCCGAATTGGCAGTGGGTGCTGTGGCAACGGCTGTGGAAGTGTCGGCCTCGGCGACGCCGCTCGATCAAACGAATGCCGA
This sequence comes from Acidobacteriota bacterium, assembly GCA_016870995.1. Lineage (GTDB taxonomy): Bacteria > Acidobacteriota > Terriglobia > Bryobacterales > Bryobacteraceae > Bryobacter. Next base: position 122,673 of record VFZU01000004.1, on the reverse strand, counting down.
ACTGGGTACCGCGATCGGTGAAACGCAGATGCGCAACATTCCGCTGAATGGCCGTCATTGGGCAAGCCTGATGCAGTTGGCGCCAGGCGCCGTCAGCATCGGCGAAGGCAATCAGAATTCGATCCGGTTCTTTGGGCGTCCGCGCGACGACAATAATTGGACGTTTGACGGTGTCGATTCAACCGGCATCAAGGATCCGCGGCAAGAAGGAAACCTGCGGCTGGTAATTTCCACTGATTCGATCGCCGAGTTCCGCGTGAACTCGCTGCCATTCACCGCGGAGGGCGGTGTGGGCGGCGGGGCTCAGGTGAACCTGGTGTCGAAGACCGGGACGAATGAGTTTCATGGTTCGATGTATGAGTTTTTCCGCAATAGCGCCCTGGATGCGCGGCGTCCTTTCGACGGGGCTAGCCCAGCGCCTTTCCGCCTGAATCAATTCGGCGGGAATGTGGGCGGGCCGATTGTGAAGAACAAGACGTTCTTTTTTGCAAACTATGAAGGACTTTTGCAGAGGCTGAGTATTTCGCGAGCCGACGGCTTGGTGCCGAGCGCGGCTTTTCGTGCACGGACACCCGCAGCGCTGCAGGGAATCATCAATGCCTACCCCGTGGGGAATGCACCTGGACCGAATGCAAACGTAGACCGATTGATCGCGACCACGCCGGAACGGCGCAACGAATACTCCGGGATGGCCCGCGTGGATCACCGGTTGAATGACAAGCACTCGCTGTTCTTCCGCTTTGCGATGACGGACGGCTTGATCAGCCAGATCCGCAATGGGTTGCTTGAGACGCGTGACTCCAATGTCCGCCCGACCAATGTAACGACCCAGTGGCAGCAGGTATGGTCGTCGAATCTCGTGAATGAAACAAAGCTTGGCTTTAACCGTTCGGCTCTGACACGGAGCGATGTCGGGCTGATTCCAGAGGGAATCGCGATCCCCGGGTTTACTTCGACGCAGCCGAACACGTTCATCATCGAGAAGCCCAGCACGTATTCGATCGTCGACAATCTTTCCTGGATCCAGGGACGGCACACGATCAAAATCGGCGGGGAAATTCGCCGCATTCATCTGAACGTGGGCAACGGGCCTGCCGTGTCGGTAGGTTTTGCGAGCCTCGATAACTTCCTGCGGAATGCCGCCAATACGGCTTCGATCAACTCGACGCTCCCGACGGTGGGCGTGCGGCGCACATTCAACTCGGTGTATTTCCAAGACGAGTTCCGGGTGAACTCGGAGTTGACCTTGAATCTCGGCTTGCGCTACGAATACTACACGGTTTCGAAGGATGTGGCGGGCCGGGGACGCGTGTTTGACTTTACACGCTGCCAGGGCTTCTGCCCGAACGGAGCGCCGTGGTTCTTCCCGGATCGCGACAACATCATGCCGCGGTTCTCGCTGGCTTACTCGCCGAAGTTTTTGGGCGGCAAGACGGTGTTCCGCACCGGGTATGGCCGCTACATCGGACCGGGCCAGAACGACGACGTGACGGCGGCGATCGACAGCCTGCCGGAGAACTTTTCGCTGACGGCGGCCGATGCGCCGAACCTCAGCTATCCGATCACACCATTCCTGGGCCAACTTCGCTCGCAGGGGCAGACACCGCGCAGCGTGCAGCGGGACCGCAAGGAACCCGAGTCGCATATGTGGACGATGTCAGTGCAGCACCAGTTGCCGCTGAGCATGGTGGCGCAGGTTGCCTATGTGGGCAATGTGGGCCGCAACCAGTTGACACGGACTTATGTGAATACTCTCGACCCGGTGACGCGCCGTCGTCCGCTGACCGCCTTCGGCCAAATCGACGAGAAGCGGTTTGATGGCAACACGAGCTTTAATGGGTTGCAATCTTCGCTAACGCGGTCGTTCTCGAAGGGGTGGTTGTTCCAGAGCCAATACATGTGGGGCAAGACGATCAGCGATAACTCCGGTTCTGGCGAAGGCGGGCAGATTCAGGACATTACCTGCCGCGCCTGCGATCGCGGCCCGGCTGATTATGACATTCGGCACACGTTCACGGCGAACTCGGTGTATCAGTTGCCCTTTGCACGCAACAAGTTCTACGGTGGCTGGGACCTGAGCGGGATCTTTACGGCCCGTACGGGAGCGCCGCTGACGGTGCTTGTGAATCGATCGGCGGCGAATGTGCCTTCAGGCCAGACGCAATCGCAGCGGGCCCAGTATGTGGGTGGAGTTGACCCTTACATGCCGAACCGCAGCGCTGCACAGTGGTTGAATCCGGCGGCCTTTGTGGCCCCTGCCAACGGCACCTTCGGCAATGTGGGACGCAATTCGCTCCGCTCGCCGGGCTTGTGGCAGATGGATATCGGTCTCGCCAAGAAGATCCGCGTGACGGAGCGAATGAATCTCGACTTCCGGGCCGAGGCGTTCAATCTGTTCAACCGGGCACAATTTGGCGCGCCGATTAACAACATCTCGGTTGGAACCTTTGGCCGGATTCTGGGAACAGCCAACGACGGATCCACGGGTAACGGCACGCCGCGCAACCTGCAATTCATGCTGCGGTTGAATTTCTAGTAATCCGATTTGCTCTTGACGGAGAACTCCGCCGGGGCCACGCCGGCCTTGGCGAAGACCTCCATGAATGCAGCTTCCGTGATGGCAGACGGCTTGAAGTTGCCAAAGCGATAGCCTTGGGCAATCGCAAGGGGCGTCCAGCCGGCCTTGTTCTTACGGTTCCAGATCTTGATATCAGCACCCCGCTCAGCGATTAACTTCACCGCGGCGGGGTAATTCTTGTAGGCGGCGGAGTGCATGACGGTTTCGCCGTTATTGTCGACCGCGTTGATGTCGTTGCCGAGCTCAAGGGCAACCTTGATGGCTTCGACGACTTCTTCTTCGGTGCCGGCATCTTCGCCGGGAGATCGGGTGCCGAGGCCGGCGGCGGCCATGAGAGGTGTGGCGTTGTCCGCGTTGGGGAGCTTGGGGTCGGCACCAAGGTGGGCGAGTTCGCGCATCAGTTCGAAATCGGCGCTACGGGCGGCAAGGAAGAAAGGAGTTGCTCCTAAAGTGTTGAGACCGGTGAGGCCGACTTTGATGCGCTGATTCATGTGGGCGTTCAGGTCAGCGCCTTTGGCTTTGAGTTTGCGAACGAGATCGATGCTCGAGAGATTGCCAGAGCCATAGGGGGCGGGGTCATTGTCGCCACCGCCAGGCTTGCGGACGCCCGTGATGGCGTGCAGGGCGGTCCAGCCGTTGAGGTCGGCATTGGGGTTAGCGCCTTGATCCAGCAGCCAGGCGGCAACTTCGAAGTGGCCATTGGTGGTGGCCAGGTGGAGAGCGGTGGTGCCCGGGCGAGGGGCCCCGGTGACACGGGCGGCCTTGGGAGGAATTTCGGTGATCTCGTTAACGTCGACGCCCGCTTCGAGAAGAACCTGAAGGACCTGACGCTTACCTTCGCGGGCGGCGATGAGGAAGGGTGTATAGCCAGAGCCAAGGCGAAGGCGGAAGTCTGCTTTTTGCTGGATCAGATAGCGGACCACGTCGGCGTGGCCTTCCGCGGCAGCCCAATAGAGGGCGGTTTGATTGCGGCGCGGTTCCTTGTGGTTGACGTTGGCGCCAGCTTCAGCGAGGAGCCTGACGGCGTCAAGACGGCCCGTGCGGGCGGCTGTCATCAGAACGGTTTCCCCGCCAGGAAGTGTGGTGTTGGGGTCGGCACCGGCTTTGAGGAGCAGCGCGATCATCTCGGCGTTGCCGTTGGTAGCGGCGATCGAGAGAGGGGTAACGCCGTAGCGGTCGGTCGCCTTCACGTTTGCGCCGGAGGCAATCAGTTGCTTTGCCGAGGCCAGGTCGTCACGAAGAGCAGCAGTTGGGAGATCTGGCGAGGTGAACGAGAAGAATAGTAAGGCTGCTTGATGGATCACAGGCTTAACTCGGGGACTAGCCCTCTGCTGTCGGCGAACTTGTCGAGCTTGACGCCAACGCGATCCAGCAGTGTGAGGTGGAGATTGGCCAGGGGGGTGTTCTCTTTGGCGGTGACGTGCTTGCCACCGCGCGCGGAGCCGCCGGCCACCACGATGGGCAGGTTGGTGTGGGTATGAACATCGGCATCGGACATGCCGCTGCCATAAAGGATCATCGAGTGGTCGAGGAGGTTGCCGTCGCCGTCGGGAGTGGCCTTCAGCTTTTCGAGATAGTAGGCCAAAAGCGAGACGTGGAAGGCGTTGATCTTGGCAACCTTGGCAAGCTTTTCGGGATTACCACCGTTGTGAGTGAGCGGGTGGTGAGACTCGGTGACACCCACCTCCGGGTAGCTGCGGTTGCTGGTTTCTCTTGCAAGTTGGAAGGTAAGGACGCGCGTCACGTCGCCCTGCATGGCGAGAACCTGCAGGTCGAACATTAAGCGGGCATGATCGGCGTAGGCAGCGGGAACACCGATGGGGCGATCCAGGTCGCGCAGTGGTGAGGCCTCGACGCCGGCTTCGGCCTTTTGAATGCGGCGCTCGACTTCGCGCACTGTGTCGAGATATTCACTGACCTTTGTGCGATCGGAAGGGCCCAGCTTGCGCTGCAGGCGGGCGATGTCTTCGCGGACCCAATCGAGGAGGCTCGCTTCTTTCTTGAGTTCGGCCTTGCGATCATCGACAGAGCCGCCGTCGCCGAAGAGACGCTCGAAGGCGACGCGGGGGTGAGCCTCAGCGGGTAGTGGCGAGGTGGGAGAGCTCCAGGACAAATTGTTTTGATACACGCAGGCGTAGCCGTTATCGCACTGGCCGACGACGGTGAGCAGATCCATGGCGAGCTCGATCGACGGGAGGCGCGTCGACTGGCCGACCTGGCTCGCGGCAACCTGATCGACCGTGGTGCCGAGGTAGTAATCGCTGCCCTCGGTCCATTTGGCAGTGGCGGCGGAAAGGAAGGCCGCGTTCGAGGTTGCGTGGGTGCCGGGGTAGGCGTTCTTGAGCTCGAGATTGGAGATGACGGTGAGCTGGTCTTTGACCTTTTCGAGGGACTTGAGCGAGGGGGAGAGAGCGGTGATCTTGCCGTTTTCGCTTTGCGGCGTCCAGGCAGGGATGTGCGCCCCCATTGGCATGTAGACAAAGCCCAGACGCTTGACAGGTGTGGGGGCGGCCTTGAGAGCCGGCAGCATCGCGTCGAGAAGAGGCAGCGAGAGGGCGGCACCCATGCCGCGCAACAAGGTGCGGCGGGGAAGTGCTTTACGGGTGACGATCATTGGGCTCTCCTGAGTTGGAATGCTGGACTCTGTGCGATTCCAAGAATAATCGAACTCATCTTGTATCCGCTAGCGGAGGAGTCGCGGACTATCTTGCGGACGGTGGGGGCGTCGGTGGCTTCGACGCCGCGGCCGAGTGAATAGCCGAGCAATTTCTCGGTGAGAGTGATCGCAAAAAGTTCGGGGCGGGCGAGGATGGCCGACTCAAGACCGGCGACTCCATCGAACTTGCTGCCGTCAGGCAGGCCACCGGCGCTATCGTCGCTGGTGCGGTACTTGCCGACGGGGTCGTAATTTTCAAGCGAGAAGCCGACCGGATCCATCAGCTGGTGGCAGCCGAAACAGGCGGGGTTCTTGCGATGTTCCGCAAGGCGCTCGCGAAGGGTCATTTGTTTGCCGACGCTGGAATTTTCTTTCAGGGTGGGCACGTTGGGAGGCGGAGGTGGCGGCGGGATGCCGAGGATGTTGTCGAGAATCCACTTGCCGCGAATGACGGGCGAGGTGCGAGTGGCGTAAGAGGTAACGGTCAGGATGCTGCCGTGGCGGAGGAGGCCGCCGCGCATCTGATCCGGAGTGAGTTGAACCTTGCGGAAGTGACCACCGTAAACATTGGGGATGTTGTAGTGGCGGGCGAGACGTTCGTTGAGAAAGGTGTAATCGGCCTTGAGTAGGGTAAGCGCGCTTCGATCTTCGCGCAGAACGCTGTCGAAGAAGAGTTCGGTTTCTTTACGCATGGCCTGGCGGAGGTTCTCATCGAAATCGACGAAGCTACGCATGTCGGGAGTTACGGTTTCGAGATTGCGCAGATAGAGCCACTGGCCGGCGAAGTTGTCGATGAGGGCGCGGGAGCGATCGTCTTTGAGCAGGCGCACAACCTGTGTCTTGAGGTTGGCGCGGAGCTGGTTCTTTTCGGCGAGGGCGAGGAGTTCATCGTCGGGGATGCTGGACCAGAGGAAGAAGGAGAGGCGCGTGGCGAGTTGGAGTTCACTCAGCGAAGATTCTTCAACCCGGAAGAGGAATTGGGGGCTGACCAGAATGGCGCGGACAGCCATCTCGATACCGTAATTGAAGCCTTCGGTTTTGCGGACTTGTTCGAAAAAGCGGAGAGGAGCTTTGAGGTCTTCCGCGGTGACCGGACGGCGGTAGGCGCGACGCATGAGGCCGGAGAGGATTTTTGTGATGCAGGCGTTGTCCTGGGTTTGGCAGGTGAAGATGCGACGGCGGCTGGGAGAGTCGCTGGCCTGGGTTGAGTTGAAGGGACCGTTGATGGTGATGGAGTAGAGGGCAGGCGTGATGCGGGGGTGACGGTCCATGTTGAAGTGAGCCGGGTAGGGTTGCCTTTCGGTTTCCTTCAAAAGGTTAGGAAGCTTAGGGAATGTAACGGCAACCTGATGGGGGCCGGCCTTCATGGGAATGCGGAAGGTGAGATGAGTGTCGACAGCTGAATGATCTCCAGTGGGGGAGGGTTCGACTTGAAACAAGCGGGTGCGTTCGCGATCGATCATGACTTCGACCTGATGGGTGCCGCGAAGGCCTTCTACATGCTCGTTGCGGTCGCGGGCCAGGCGGACCGTGATTTCGTACTCGGCGTCGACGGGGAAGGTATGTGTGAGTTGCGTACCGCCGCGCGTGCCGATGGGGAGGCCATCGAAATGGTCTTCTTGTGTGAGATCGGGACGAAGAGTGATGGTTTGGCCATCGGGAGTTTTGGGGGCGATACCAACGGCGAGGCGACTGATCTTGCGGGCGGCATTGAGGTAGCGCTCAAGCAGGGTGGGCGAAAGCTCACCGAGGGTCATGTTGTCGAAGCCGTGGCTGGCTTCGTCGACAGGAAGAAGGGAGCTGACATCGATGTCAACAGAGAGAAGATCTCGCACGGCGTTGCGGTATTCGAAGCGGGTCAGGCGGCGGAAGGTGTCGGTGCGGCCGGGGTCGGTGGGGAGCTTGTCGAGGCGGGCCTCAAGGGCTTTGACGGCGGTTTCGTAGTCGGCGTCCTTGGGCCTCGGGAGGGGTTGGGGAGGCATCTGGCGGGCACGGAGACGGCGAACGACTTTTTCCCATTCGCCAGGATGGGCTTCGACGCCAAGCTTTTCGAGGGAGAGATTCGCGGTCTTGAGACGGTCGTTGTGACAGGCCAGACAGTATTTTTCGACGAGGGCTTCCTGCGCGAACAGACTCGCCGCGATGAGAAGCAAAGCCAGCTGCATGATTGGACAATATCATGCGAAGTGGGTGGATTCCTTGACCGCTATGGGGTTACGTTGCTAATCTATGAATGCGGGGTGGAGCAGCCTGGTAGCTCGTTGGGCTCATAACCCAAAGGTCGCATGTTCAAATCATGCCCCCGCAACCAATGCCCCTGCTTCCTTCCTGTCAACTTCCAGTTTATCGGCTTCGCGGTGTGTTCGAGTGTGCCTTGTTTTTGTGCTTCCAAACTGCCCGAAACGCGTGTTCCCACCGCTTTTCGAGTTCCGCTGCCTCAGGTAGGCCTCTTGCACGCTCAAACTGGTGCTTCGCAGATATCTCCTGCGCTTGCATTCTTTCGCAAACCGGGCATGGGCTTTGCTCAGCTTGGGATTCAGTAAGCTGAATCTCCTCCAAGAATTCTGGCTGAGCCATAGCGCATTGATCGCAGACGATCCCGCGTTGGGGGTCCAATTCGAGTTGCTGCTTAACGGCAGCGCTCACTACAACCTTTCGGCTACAAATGAGGCAGGCCCGATCCCACCGGATGTAGCGGCGAGAGCGGTTCTGCTCCCGAGGGTTGTCCCAAAGCGGGCAGACGATCAGCGCATTGCTTACCATCGATTTCATTAAAGCACCTGATGCAGCTGGGCGAATTTGGATCGCTTTGGAGTGAAGCGTGCGGTGTCGGGAGCATTTCAACAGCCGACTCTGTTTTCTTTGCGGAAAGGGGTTTGAGCTGCACATGAGCGGTGCGCATAGTGTCCAGTGGCAAGACCACAGAATCTGGCTGGGCGATTTTGAGAAGCTTCCTGACTCCTTGACCCAAGGCCTAAGCTACGAAGAGCTTGCGGACAAGGACCGGGACCTTCCACTAGGGTGAAACAAGATGATTTGATTCTGGTTCACTTCTGACGCAAGTCATCGTGAATCCAACGTCATCCTTGCAAGGCAGAATTCGACAAAGGTCTCCGGCAACATCCCCATCAAGAAATGCGAGAGTTTTTCTTCGGGTTTGGCACCTCTACCTTGAGAACTTAGGGGAGGCGTGTGTCATGGAAGGCCTGAAGAACATATTGAAGGGTGTACCAGGGTTGCAGACGGCGTATCGATTTGCGCGCAGCCAGTATGAGTCGGCGCAGCTTGAAGGTAAAGCGGCGGATGAAGTGTTTGGCGAGATCTGGAGTGGTAACAAGTGGGGTGGGACGGATTCGGTTTCAGGGCGTGGCTCGGATCTGACGCAAACACAGGTGGTGCGGGAGACCTTACCCGTTGTGTTTCAGCAGTATGGCGTGAAGTCGATGCTGGATGTGCCATGCGGGGATTTTCACTGGATGCGGCATGTGGATTTGTCAGGGGTGGATTACGTGGGTGGGGATATTGTCGCCGAGCTCGTGGAGAGGAATACGGCGGCTTATCAGACGGGGAATGTGCGGTTTGTTCGTTTGAATCTGCTGGAAGATGCCGTGCCCAAAGTGGATCTGGTGTTCTGCCGGGATTGCCTGGTGCATCTGTCGTTTGAGCATGTGTTTGCGGCACTGCGGCAGATTTGTGCAAGCGAGTCTCAATATCTGCTGACAACCACGTTTGTGGATCGCCAGCAGAATGGCGATATCGCGACGGGCAACTGGAGGCCGCTGAATTTGCGAGTGGCTCCGTTTGAGTTTCCGGAGTCACTGCTGTTGGTGAATGAAAAGTGTACCGAGGACGGGGGACAGTTCCGGGATAAGTCGCTGGGACTCTGGAAGGTGTCGGACCTGAGGGCGCTCCTAGGCTAGTTTGATCTTCTTGTGCTCGATCTTCTTGCGGTCAGCAACGCCGAGGCCGAGGGCACCGGCGATGTCGACATGCTCGGGCTGCATGCGAACGAAGTTGGAATCTGCGTCGCGACGGGCAATGGCGAGTGGGTCCATACCCATGGCGGCGCGCTTGGCGTCGAGCTGATCCCAACCGATGCGGTCCATGGCGACGGGGTCTGTTGAGAAGAGCATGCGGTTGTGTTCCCAAACATACTTTGTCTTCTTCGGGTTGAGGCCCGGGCCACCGTGATAGAGAGCCTTTACTGCGTCGCAGATGTTAAGGACGGTCTTGTTCCGAATGACGGGGATCGAGACCGAGGTGGGAATGAACTGGCCGCAGGAGTTGAGCTCCGGCGAGGAGTGGCTGCGGTTGACGTTGTTCACCAAGCCATGGCTGAGATTCTTCAGCGCAATCGTGAGGCCGGCCGATTGATGGTGCTTGAGCAGAGGTAGATTGATGAGCTTGTCGATCTGGGTGGTGATGTAGTTGGCAGCATAGCTGCGGCGGGCGGTGTCGTTGTTGAAATCGAAGCCAGGCAGTGTGAGCTGCATGTCCATGTAGTGGTTCAGGTCGTAGCCCTGGATCTTCTGCTGGGTGTTGTCGTAGTAGTCGGCGGCCCAGGAGACGCGGACGCCTTCTGGCAGCCATTTGTCAAAGCCAGCTGCGTAGAACTCGTCCTTGTAGCGGTCGTAAACAACAATGTCTTTGCGTTTGATCCCCGCAGCTTCGAGACAGACGATGATCTCCTGCACCGTTTCAGGCGAGGAGACAACATAGGGGCGGGAGACGGGATTGAGCTTGAGGCCGATGACTTCACCAGGCTGGACGAACATGCGCCAGGCCTCGATCCAGTTGGGGGCACCCGTGAGTTCGACCATGCCGCGACGGAGCATATCGCGCACGGGTTCGCGCTGGAAGGCACCTGCGATGATCGAGCCACTGTGCTCGACTTCAACAACGCGACCGGGGAAGAGGCCAGGGATCGACCACTTCGTGCGAGGGGTGGCACTGGAGGTGGAGGATGCAAGGGCAGCTTGGAAGGGGAAGATCGGCGCAATGGCACCAAGGGAGAGCATGCGCTCCATCCAGGCGCGACGGCTTTCAGGACGAGCAGGTTCAAAATCGAAGCGTTGACCCATGACCTGATTATAGGCACGGCAGCAGAACGTGAGAAAACAAGAAAGCCCGGCGTTGTAACGCCGGGCTTTCAGGGAAGAGTGATCTGACCCGACGAGTGATCTGACCCGACGCTAGACGATCGCGGCGGGGTTGGAAAGAGTGCCGATCTGCGGGACCGTGATGGTGACGACGTCGCCGGGAGCGAGAGCGCTCTCCTGAGTGACGATGATGCCGGTGCCCGTTTGCAGAACTGTGCCGCAGGGGACCGGATTCGAGCGCAGCAGGAAGCCAATGATGTCCTCGATCTTGCGACCCAGCTTCTTGGTTGAAGTGGAGCCCTCGAAGGTGGTCTTGTCACCGCGAGTGATCTTGCAGGTCATCTCGAGGTCGTAGACATCGCCGATTTCGTCAGGGGTGACAAATACTGGGCCGAGGCTGGCGCAGCCGGTGAAGGTCTTCGATTGCGGCAGATAGAGGGGGTTCTCCTTTTCGATGTCCCAGGCGGAGACGTCATTGGAAACCGTATAGCCGAAGATCTGGCCCTTGGAGCCGATCAACACGGCAAGCTCAGGCTCAGGGGCAGTGAACTTTGAATCTTCGCGGATGCCGATCGGCTGGCCGGGGCCAACGGCGACGCGGGCTGTGCCCTTGAAGAACAGCTCGGGGCGACCGCCTTCAAAGACCGCGCGGTAGAAGCCTTCGCGCGTGCCGTGCTCGGCATCGCGGAAGCTGGAGCTGATCTCGTAAGTGCAGCCGGCACCCCAGACTTCGCGGGGAGCGATCGGGATGAGCGGGGTGACTTCTTCGACGAGCGTGCTAGCCAAGCGGCCGGCGAGAGTGTTGAGCTCGAGGCCCTCCACGTCGGCGCGCTTGACGAGGTCGTACATGGAATAGTCGGGGATAGGGCGCGCGTGCGTTGCGTCCTCGAAGATGGCGGCGACGACGGCGCCGTTCGATTTGATCTGTCCTAGTTTCATCGATGTGTGTCCGTTAATACTTGAGGTAGATGGTTTTGTAGTCGCTGTAGAAATCGAAGGCCGCTGGACCCTGTTCTTTGGGACCGAAGGAGGAGTCCTTGGTGCCGCCGAAGGGGAGCTGGTATTCGACGCCAGCAGAGGGAAGGTTGACCGTCAGTAGACCCGCTTCGGCGCCGTAGACGAAGTCAAAGACGCGGGACACGTTGCTGGTTTGCACACTGGCGGAGAGGCCGTACTGGGTGGAGTTGGCCATGCGGAGAGCGTCCTCGAAGTTGCTGGCGCGGTGAACGGTGAGGACGGGGCCAAAGATTTCCTCTTTGGCAATGCGGGCGTCTTCTTTGACGTCCGCGAAAATGGTGGGTTCGACGTAGTAGCCTTTGTCGAAAGCGCCGCCGGTGAGACGGTTGCCGCCTACAACGGGCGCGCCGTGTTCTTTCTTGCCGATCTCGATGTATTCGAGGATCGCGTTGAGGGCGGCTTCGTCAACGGCGGGGCCGATGTCGATGCCAGCTTCCATGCCGTTGCCGACCTTGAGCTTCTTGGTGCGCTCAACGAGGGCGGCGACGAACTTGTCGTAGATCTCGTCTTCGACGATGGCACGGGATGTCGCGGTGCACTTCTGGCCGGTGGAGAAGAAAGCGGCGTTGGCGACATTTTCGACGGCGGCGTTGAAGTCGGCGTCCTTCAGCACGATGGTCGGGTTCTTGCCGCCCATTTCCAGCTGGATGCGGAGCATGCGCTTGGAGGCTTCGGTGTGGATCCACTTTCCGATCGATTCCGAGCCGGTGAACGAGATGGCCTTGAGGGGCTTGGCTTCGACGAGAGCCTTGCCAAGTGTGCCGCCTGAACCAGCGACGAAGTTGACGACACCTTTGGGGATGCCGGCTTCGTGCAGAGCTTCGATGATGCGCCAGGCCGAAAGAGGGGCGGCGCTGGCGGGCTTGATCACTACCGTGTTGCCGCAGATGAGGGCCGGCGCGAGCTTCCAGCAAGGGATGGCACTGGGGAAGTTCCAGGGAGTGACGAGACCGACGACGCCGATGGGCTTGCGGATGGCAAACATGTGGACGCGATCGCGTTCGCTCGGTACAAGATGGCCGCCCATGCGGGAGCCTTCGCCGGCGAAGTACTTGAGGATGTTGATGGTGCGGCGGCACTCGCCCTTGGCTTCAGGGAAGGTCTTGCCTTCTTCACGCGTCATTTCTGCGGCGATCTGATCGAAGCGGCTTTCCAGGATGTCGGCAGCCTTGAAGAGGATGTTGGCGCGGGCGGGGGCGGCCATGGCAGCCCACTTGGGGAATGCCGCGGCGGCGGCATCGGCGGCCGCATCCACATCAGCGGCTGTGGCCTTCACGAAGAGGCCGACGATTTCGTCGGTGTTGGCGGGGTTGATGTTCTCAAAGGTGGGCCCGGAGGTGAGCCACTCGCCATTGATGTAATTTCCGTAGGTTTGCATGATGTGATGAATCCTCTTACTTGGAAAAGTCCACTTTGGGTGCGACACGAGCACCGGGATCTGTTTTGAAGTAGGCGTCATTGCGGGCAAAGCCGAAGATCGACGCGGCGATATTGGTGGGGAAGCGGTCGCGGGTGGTGTTGTAATCCTGAACCACTTCATTGTACTTGCGGCGTTCGACGGCGATGCGGTTTTCAGTGCCGGCGAGTTCGTCCTGGAGACGCATGAAGTTTTCGTTGGACTTCAGTTGCGGATAGCTTTCGACGACAACCAACAGACGGGCGAGAGCGCTATCGAGCTGGCCATTGGCAGCGATCTTTTCCCCATTGGTGCGGGCCCCGGACAGGGCGGCGCGGGCGTTGGCGATGTTGGAGAAAACTTCTTTTTCCTGGGTGGCGAAGCCTTTGACCGTGTTTACAAGGTTGGGGATCAGATCGGCGCGGCGCTGGAGAGCGACGTCGACCTGGGCCCAGGTGCCTTCGATTGCTTCGCGCTTGGTGACAAGGTCATTGCGGCTGCCCATCAGCTGGCCGCCAAGTACAAGCGCGCCAATAACGAGAACACCAAGAATGATTAGAGCGGTACGCATAGTGGGTTTCCTCTAGTGGGCGTCGATCGACGCGACGAGATCTTGAATCTGCTTCAGGTAGTCTTCGAACAATTGTACTGAGTCCAGCGATTTGGGGCTGAGTTTTCCTTCCCGAAGGTCGATCAATTGCGCGAAGCAGGATGGGGCGATCAGGCCGGCTTTGTGGGCGGCTTCGAGGAGTTGGCGGCGCGACTGGGGGGCCTCGAGCTGTTTGAGCAGAAGGGCATGGCGGACGAAGAGCAGGAAAGTAGTGACGGACTCGGCCATCAGCTTGAGCAGGGGCTGGGGGTCCTGCAGGATGGGCATTGCCTTCTGGCGTAGGCGCAGAAGTTTCGAGCGGATTTCGTGTTCCAGCTGGGCGCGGTGATGGGCGGGGTCCACTGTAAGACCTGGCATTGGATCGTCGCCCCAAAGCAGGCGATGCGCCGCCTGGATGTCGATGATCTCAATGGGGAAAGCATCGGTGGATTTAAGAAACTCCTCGCGCGTGAACAACAGTGGTTGGGGGTTGTCGGCCTCACGCCACCACAGCACGAGCGGGGCTATGGCGGAGAGGGTGGCGCGGTCTATCGTTTTCGACAAGATGAGGATGTTGAGATCAGAGTGGCCCGAATCGAATTCGTTGCGGGCTGCAGAGCCATAGAGCAGGATCGAATCGAGATTGCTGCCGAGCGCGGATTGGGCGCGGCTGACGAGTTCGTTGAGTTTCTTTTCGATATCCATGATTGTCCTTACCAGTCGCTGGAGGCGCCACCGCCGCCGGAATCACCACCGCCGAAGCCGCCCCAACTGGATCCACCACCGCCGCTGCCGCCAAATCCGCCACCGCTGGGGATGATCCACGACGTGCCACCGCGACGACCGCGACGCCGGTTGCGGCCGAAAATCGAGATCAAGATGAAAATGCCCGCGACGACCAAGACGGGTATGTAATCGCGGAGTTCATCAGGTCGCTGAACTTCGCGGAACGACTGGCGAGGAGGCAATTGTTCGTCAATCGTGATGTTCTTGCCGGCGGCGATTTTAGTGCCGAGCATGCGTGTGGCTTCGATTAGCGCTGGGCCATATTGGGCGGCGCGCAGGGCGGGCCGCATGGCGCGGATGATGTCGCCGGCCACGCCGTCGGGAACGATCGGCTCGAGGCCGTAGCCGACCTCAAGACGCGACTTTCGATCGAGGATCGCGAGGAGAAACAGGGCACCTTCGTTCTTGCCCTTCACTCCAACGCCAAACTGGCGATAGAGCTTGTTTGCCACATCGTCGATGATGTCGCCGTCGAGAGTGTCGATCGTGACGATGGCGATTTGCACACCACTCGTTCGCTCCACCGCGGTGAGGTAGCGATCGATGGCTTCGCGAGAGTCGGGATCGACGACTTGGGCGAAGTCGGAAAGATAGCCTTCGGGCTTCAGCTTCGTCCAATCCGCAGCCGTGGCGCAGAGGGCGAGGACGAGGCTGAAGGCGAGGCGGAACACGCGAGTTAGCAGGTCAAGATGGATCGATCGAGCGCAAGGCCATCAACTTTACCGAGCACCGTGAGTGAGAGTTTCTCGGTGACGAAGGCGTCGCTGGCAAGCTTCTGAACTTCTTCCGCGGTGACCGCTTCAATGCTGGCCAGCATTTCGTCCATCGAGAAGAATCGACCGAAGAAAATCTGTTGGCGAGCCAGGTTGGTCATGCGCGAATTGGTGGATTCAAGCGAGAGCATGAGCGATCCCTTGAGGTGCTCCTTGGCCCGGCGCAGCTCTTCGGCTGGGACAGGGTTGTTCTTGAGATCGCGGAACTCTTCCATCACCGAGGTGATCACCTTCTGGAGAGTTTCCGCCGAGGTGCCGGCGTAGATGGCGATGGCGCCGCCGTCGCGATACAGCATCAGGTCGGACATGACAGCGTAGGCGAGGCCCTGACGCTCGCGGATGTTCTGGAAGAGTCGCGAAGACATGCCGCCGCCGAGAATCGTGTTCAGGATGTAGGAGGCGTAGCGGGTTTCGTGATCAATGGGATAGCTGGGTGCGCCGATGTAAACATGAGCTTGCTGGGTGCGCTTGTGCTTCAACACAAAGGGAGACTGGACGGTAGGCTTCTTCTGCTTCGGAAGCTTCTTGCCGACGGGGCGGCCTTCGAAGGACTTGGCCACCATATCCATGATTTGCGAGTGTTCAAGATTGCCAGTGGCGGTGATGACAATGTTGGCGGGAGTGTAGATGCGCTGGTGGTAATCGACAAGCATGTCGCGCGTGAAGCCCTGAATGGTGGGCTTGGTGCCGATGATGGGCTGCGAGAGGCCGTGGCCTTTCCAGAGATGCTTGACGAAAAGCTCGTGAACCATGTACTCGGGATTGTCGAGCTCCATCTTGAGCTCTTCGAGAATCACGCCTTTTTCTTTCTCGAGTTCTTCCGCATCGAACACAGGATTGAGAACCAGATCGGAGAGGATGTCCCAGGCGATCGGAAGGTGCTCGTCGAGGACTTTCGTGTTGTAGGAAACAAGTTCTTTGCTGGTGAAGGCGTCGAGATTGCCGCCGACGGAATCGACTGCGCGGGCGATGTCTTCAGCTGAACGGGTGGTGGTGCCTTTGAAGAGCATGTGCTCGAGGAAGTGGGCGATGCCGCGTTCAAATCCCTTTTCGAGGCGTGAGCCGGAGGCGATCCAGGTGCCGATCGAGACACTGCGAACGTGAGGCATGCGCTCGGTGACGATTTTGAGGCCATTAGGCAGCGTGGAGCTTTGGATTTCGCGGGGTGGGTTGGAATTCATTGGTGGAAGCTGACGAGAGGACGGATACTTATATTGTGACAGAGCAGCAACAAACGCTGATGGGCATGGACCTGCCCGACATGGAAGCGGCGCTGGGAGGCCGGTATCCCAAGTTTCGGGCCAAGCAGATGTATGAGGCTTTGTATTCACAGCGAAAGTTGGATCTGGCGCTGGCAAAGTCGCTGCCGGCGGCGCTGCGGGAGGAGTTCAAGACCGGAGCGCTGAAGACGGATTCGCGCTACGACAGCGTCGATGGCACGGTGCGGTATTTGCTGGGGCTGGCGGATGGCAAGAGCGTCGAGGCTGTGTTTATGCCCGAAAACGGGCGAGATACGTTATGCATCTCGTCCCAAGTGGGTTGTCCGGTGGATTGCAAGTTTTGCCTGACGGCGCTCATGGGCCTGGAGCGAAATCTGACGGCAGGTGAAATCGTCGGGCAGGTGCTGCACATCGCCGCCGCGCATCATCTGGACCCGCATGACCGCCAAATGAACATCGTCATGATGGGGCAGGGCGAGCCGTTGATGAATCTGGATGCCGTGCTGAAAGCTACACGGTTGCTGGTGGACCCTGCGGGTGTTGGAATGAGCGAGCGGCGCGTCACGGTGTCGACATCCGGGTTGATTCCGAAGATTCTGGAACTGGCAAAGTCGCCGGTGCGGCCGAAGCTCGCGATCAGCTTAAATGCATCGCATGAAGAGCAACGGATCGAGATCATGCCAATTACAAAGAAGTGGCATTTGAAAGATCTGATTGAGGTGTGTGCCGATTATCCGCTGCGAAGTTGGGAAGCGCTGACCTTCGAATACGTGATGCTGCGGGGAGTAAACGATACGGACACCGATGCGAAGCGTGTTCGCAAGATGCTCGCCAACATCAATTGCAAAGTAAATCTGATTGCGTTGAACCCAGGCCCGGGCATACCGTTTGAAACGCCCGACCCCGAGCGCGTAGCGAGCTTTCAGGAGATCGTAAAGGCTGGGATGCCGTGCTTTGTACGCAAGCCCCGCGGCCTCGACATTTACGCGGCCTGCGGGCAATTGAAGCGCATGAGCGACGAGTTAGTTCAGCTTCAGAACTAGACCATCACCGCGCGAACATTGGCGAAATGCGCAATCAGGACCGGGTCACCCGAGGCGACAAGATGGGGATTCTTCAGCCCGTTGGTGAACAGGCGCCAGGCTGAATCGCTATCGATCGAGATCCGAGTGCCTGGCGTGTTCGCAGGGCCTTCTTTGAGACCGGATGCGCTTGAGTAGTGCCAAACACCACCCGCTTCGCCAGAGATCTCAACCTCAAGCGATGCGACATCAAGATCGCGGTAGGCATACGGAATTGCACGGATAAACAATTCAAGAACTGGGCCCAGATAGCGCTTCGAGGTAATGGGCATCGCTCCCACGGCATCGCGAATCTGTTGTTGGTGATGCCAGTATTCGGTGTAGTCCCGGCCGATGTGAAACCAGTTCTGCGACTGAGTCTCGCCCGCCCATGCCACCGGAAACATGGCGGGTTCGAATGGGGCCAGCGATTCGCAATAGGCGGCATGGCGCGGCGCGGTATCCCGCAATAGATCGACGATCACGCCAGGGCTGAAACGCCGCGCTGCAAGCACCCAGGAATGATTCAACTCGTTGAGGAATTGGATGAGCGGTTGGGTCGGATCCGGCAGGAGCATGTGTGCATCCCGGCCGATAGCCAGGGTTCGAAGTTGGGTGTCGAGCATGTGAGCGGCAATGTCACGAACGGCCCAACCCTTGCAAACCGTGGGTACCAACCAATTCTCAGCACTGAGCGATTCGAGTAATGAAATCAACTCAATGTGGAGTTCGAGAAGCAGGTGTACGGTGAGCACAGGTCTCATTCTTAGAGTTTAGTCAGGCAGGATATGTGCTGATGGAATCGCGGTTGCACCTAGTTTGCTCAAATAGAATTCTCGATGCAGATTCGTTTGATGGAGGCGGGAGATGTGGCTGCGGCAGCCCACGTGCTGGCAGCGGCGCACAAGGTTGACTTTGACTTTGGCCCGATGTTGCGACGCAACCAAAGCTTAACGCCGCAGTATTGGTGGGTGATGGTGGAGCAGGAAGCAGTGGTGGGCGTGGTTGGGGCGACGGATTACGGCACATTTGCACACATCGGTTTGATGGCGATCGATCCCGGAGTTCAGATGACTGGCGCCGGGACGGCGCTGTTCGAGTATTGCTTTGAAGGGCTGCGGGCAGATGGGTTCCGGTCGATCACACTCTATTCAACCGACGCGGGGTTGGCTTTCTATCCAAGATTTGGGTTTCGGTGGGCAGGGCTGAGCACGGAATGGGTACTGCGAAAGAGGAAGAGCATCGAGCGGCGCTTTGAGGTAGGGGGCAACTTGAGTAGGGTGGCAAATTGGGACCAAGACGTCTTCGGCGGGGACCGCTGGCGTTTGATCGAAACGCTCGATGCGGAAGCCCCCGGGCGTGTCTTAGTTGCGCGCGATCCCGCAGGAACGGTGCAAGGATTCGCCGTGGCGCAGCCGGTGGTGATTGGGCCGTTTGCGGCGAGTTCGCCTGAGGTGGCACGAGATTTGCTGGACGCGGCGCTCGATCTTGACTACAACGCCTCACCTCGAGTGATCCTGCCCGATGCGCATGCCGAAGGGGAGACACTGTTGATCGCAATGGGATTTGGTGCTTTCCGCACTTCGCGATACTTCATTTGGGGCGAAGCGCCAGTGCAACGGCGAGGATGGATGTACGGACAGGGAGCTTATTCGCTCGGCTAAGCTTCTGACTGAGCGTGAGCCTCTTTGGCTAAGCTCTTGTTGTCGTAAACGGTGTGGACTCGATCGTCGAAGCGGCCAAAAATCATCTTTCCCGCAGTGGTTTGCAGCACGCTGGTGACAGCGATATCGATGGTCTTTGAGATCATTTTGCGAGCATTGTCGACGACCACCATGGTGCCGTCGTCGAGATAGGCGACGCCCTGGCTGTGCTCCTTACCCTCTTTGAGGATGAACACGCGCATTACCTCACCAGGCAGAACCACAGGACGCATCGCGTTTGCGAGATCATTGATGTTTAGTACCTGAACCCCATGCAGTTGGGCGACTTTGTTCAGGTTGAAGTCATTGGTGACGATTTTGCAGTCGTACATCTTGGCGAGTTCAATCAGCTTCAGATCAACCTCTCTTATCTGAGGAAAGTCGTCTTCGACGATCTGGATCTGCAGTTTGGGCATCTTCTGAATGCGCTGCAGAACATCGAGGCTGCGACGGCCGCGATTGCGCTTCAGGCCGTCGCTCGAGTCGGCGACCTGTTGCAGCTCACGAAGGACAAACTGGGGGATGATCAGAACCCCATCGATAAACCCGGTCTCTATAATGTCTGCGATGCGGCCATCGATGATCACGCTGGTATCGAGAATCTTGAACGCGGCGCTTTTCGTCGAACTTTCGCCCCCAAAGATACCGCCAAGGGCGGCAAGGTTGAGAAGATCGCCCTTGGTTGCCCCAAGAATGAGACCTACGTAGCCCATCAGGAGCAGGGTGGCGACCTGAAGAAACGGCACCGTGCTGGAGGAATCAATGATCGACTGGCGAAGCACCATCGAAATCAAAAATGCGCCGAGGATACCGAGGATCGAGCCAATGGCTGCACCGATCAGGCGCTTCAGGCTGATCTCTCGTAGCCGAATTTCAAGGATGACAACAGCGGAACCAAGTGCGACGCCAAGGCCGGCAGCCACGATGGGATCGAGTTGAAAGGGCCGCATGTACCAGGCGGAAAGCGCAAGGCAGAGGGCGAAAAGGGCGCGGATGAGAATGAGATCGAGCATAAAAGCCAAACCCGGTGCCTCATTCTAGCACCGGGTTTGGAATTGTTAAGCGGTCTGTTACGAGAGGTGAGCGGGCGAGCTAGAGAGCTTTTGCGAGCTCTTCAGCAAAAGCGGAGGTTCCGCTGGGCTTGCCGCGGCGCTTGGCACCACGATCACGATTGCCAGCAGAGGCAGCGGCAGAACGGTCTCCCATCGGGGGACGGTCGCCAGCCGGACGGTCGCCAGCCGGGCGATCTCCGGCGGGACGGGCTCCGGCAGGAGCGCCATCGCGACGACGGTCGCCTCCCATGCCGGGACGACGGTCACCTCCCATGCCGGGACGACGGTCACCTCCCATGCCGGGACGACGGTCTTCAGACCGGCCCATCGGGGCGGCACCTTTGCCTTTAGGGGGTTGTGCTGGATTAGCACGAAGCAACTTGTCTTCGAGCGGCGCACGGTCAAACCTACGAATGATTGCCTGCATCTCTTCCGCATTGGGCGCTTCGATGAAGGCAAAGCCTTTGGACTCCTGGGTCTCGGGATTGCGGATTACTTTGATGGAATCGGCAACCAGAGCTTCGGCATTCAACCATAACTGGATGTCATCGGCCGTAACCCAGGTGGGTAAATTGCCAAGAAAAACGGTAAAACTCATTCGGTGGAGCGTCTCGCTAACAGGGGATCTGACGAAGGTTGGTGAGAAATTGCAGTCGTCAGGCAGCATTAAGGATAGCACCAAATATTTCCACTAACAAGCATTCAGTTATCTTCATGCAACTTTTTTTCGCTTTGGATTGAAGGACTTGATGGAGAATTGTGACAATTTTCTGAATTCCAGAGCTGCTGCCGATAAGTAGCCAAGGGGTGAGTGTCTCTTTGATGGAAAGTACGCAAATTCATATCGAAGCCCCAACTCCGGCCGCGATTCCGGCGACCGAAATGGGTCATTCTTTGCCTGCTTTGATGCAGACACACGCGGAACCAAGCTCAAAATCTGTTGTCGAACAGGTGGAGGGGATTGCTGAAGCGAAAACGCGCCAGTTTGAAGCCTCGCAATCACACAGCCTGCGGATGGCAGAAATGTACCAGCGGATCAGCGAGTTACTTGAGTTGCTGCACGACCGGATCGCGGAAGATACCTATTCGCGGCAGGAGTCATTGGAACCCCTGGCGCAATCGATGACGGCAGCCTTCGAAGAGCTGCAGCAGCAAATGCATGCCAGTGAAGAGCGGCAACTGGCGACCATCGAGAACACGTTCAAGCATTGGGAGAGCAAGCGGGAGAGTGAATCGGCCGGCCAGGTGCTCGAAATGGAGAGCTCGCATTTACAGGCACAGATCGAAGTGAACCGCTTGCTGCGAGTGATGTGGCTGGGTACGGGCCTGGCGGCTGCCGGTGCCGGGCTGGCTTTGTTTTTGCTGAGCAACTGAGCGGCCAAGCTTGATAATCTCAAAGGAATGGCTCGCGCTTATTCTTCAGTACCCCGCCCCGTCGCGCCTGTATCGACCGGGCTTCGCAAGATTGTCACTCCGATTCCGGCACCAGGCTCCCTTGAGACCATAGCCACGCTTCACCGGAACGAACCCATTGCGATGCAAGGCCAGCCACCTGTGGTTTGGGACCATGCCGAGGGCTTTCAGGTTTACGACAAGTGGGGAAACTGCTGGATTGACTGGTCCAGCGGCGTTCTGATCACCAACGCCGGCCACGGACGGAAAGAAATCGTAGACGCGATCGTGAAGCAGGCGCAGTCCAAATTGCTCACAAACTACTGCTTCCCCAGCGAGATCCGGGCCCAATTGACGCAGCGGCTGGTGGATCTGCTGCCAGAGCCGATGAAGAAAGTCTTCTTGCTCACCACCGGCTCTGAAACGGTGGAGTGCGCCATCAAACTGTCGCGCGCTCACGCTCTCAAGCACCACGGCCCGAACAAGAACATCATCGTCAGCTACGAAAAGGCATTCCACGGGCGGACTCTTGGCAGCCAGCAGGCTGGCGGCATTCCGGCGCTGAAGGAATGGATCGTCAATCTCGACCCTGGGTTTGTTCAGATTCCCTTTCCGGATGGCTTCCGGACGCCTGACACCAGCTTTGCGTTCTTTCTGGAGAGCCTGGCCAAGCAAGGCGTGGATCCGTCACGGATTGCCGGGGTGATCCTTGAGACCTACCAGGGCGGTAGCGCGAGCTTTGCGCCGGTGGAATACATGAAGCGCATGTATGAGTGGACGCGGCAGCATGACATCGTCCTGACTTGCGATGAAGTGCAGGCTGGCTTTGGTCGTACCGGCAAGCTGTGGGGCTTTGAGCACTATGAAATCGTGCCGGACCTGACGACCTGGGGCAAGGGTGTTTCCAGTTCGCTCCCGCTGGCCTTTGTTGCCGGGCGGCCAGATCTGATGGACCTCTTTCCGGCAGGCAGCATGACGAGTACGCATACAGGCAATCCGGTTTGCTGTGCAGCGGCACTGGCGTCGATCGATATCGTCATCAATGAAGGGCTGGTGGAAAACTCCCGCAAGATGGGGGACTTGATGCTCGAGCGGCTCCGTGGCCTGAAGGCAAAGTATCCCGAAGTGATCGGCTGCGTCGATGGCAAGGGGCTGGTGGCCGGTGTGGCTTGTATCAAGCCCGGCACGCTGGATCCAGACCCGGACCTCGCCTTCCATATCGTGAACCGAATGATGGAGAAGGGGGTCTTATTGTTCTCCCCGGTCGGTTTCGGCGGCGGAACCGTAAAGATCTGCCCGCCCTTGTGCATCACCGAAGCAGCGATTGAAGAATCCACGGCCGTGCTGGCTGAGTGTTTCGCCGAAGCCCTCGTTGCCCAATGAGAATGCACGTAACCGTCATCGGCGGCGGCATGATCGTGCATGATCAGATCCTGCCGTCGCTCTATCAATTGCGACGAAAGGGGCTGATCGGCAACATCACGATCTGTGCGCGCAACAAGAAGACGCTTGACGATTTGGCGGCCAACGAGCGGATCAAAACTGCTTTTCCGGATGAATCGTTTATCGCGACAACAGCTCCTTACAAGGACGTGCTCGAGAACGCCGCAGAACGCAACCTCGCGATCATCGCGCTGCCCGATCAGATCCACTTTGATGCCGTCATGACAGCGCTCGGCGCCCAGCAACATGTGGTTTGTGTGAAGCCGCTGGTTCAAACCATCCAGCACGCCAGAATGATCGAAAAGGCCGCGGCGGACCAGCAGTTGTTTGTCGGAATCGAATATCACAAGCGGTTTGACGACCGGGCGTTGATGGCGCGGGACCGTTACCGGCAAGGCCGCTTTGGCGAATTTCGCCTGGGTACGGCCCGACTGTTCGAGAAATGGTATTACCGCCACTCGAACTTTCAGAACTGGTTCTCGATGAAGAACTCCGATGCCTTCACGTACATCGGGTGCCACTATGTGGATCTCGTGGCCTTCATTACCGGGCTGATGCCGGTGAGCGTATCTGTCGCTGGCGTGCCAGAGAAATTCCCCAACGGCACCGAGGCCTGGATGTGGACCGATGCGCGGGTGCGATGGTCGAATGGCGGGTTGTTAAATGTGCAGAACGCTCTGGGCTATCCGGATCAGGGCCCGGGATCGAATACGCAAGGCATGACGTTATGGACGAGCCAGGGCGATTCGGGCGGCTTTCTGAATCACATCGATTCGCATCGCGGGCTTGAGTATTGCTACGTCGATGGTGGTTACTCCGAGCCAAGCCCAGACTACTTGCAGTATGTACCGAACCACCTCGGTGGCGGCGAGCGTGTGGTGGGCTATGGGTACCGTTCGATTGAGGCGCTGGTTGAGGCGGCTCAGGCGGTGGAAGCAGATCGCGGCAATCTCGCTCTCATCGAAAAGCAGGGAATCATTGCTACGCCGGCAAATTCCAGCTACAACGAACTGGTGACGGAAGCGGCCCGACTATCGCTTGAAAATGACGGCCGAGAAGTGCTGATTCAATATGGCAACCTGCCGTTTGTTCATCTCAAGAGCTACCTTTAGTCTGCGCAAGCTCTCGCCTGAGCCAGGCGCGAGCGAATTGCCAATCGCGGCGGACTGTGACGGTAGACACGTCAAGCACCTCGGCGGTCTCCTCAATGCTCAGGCCCGCAAAGAAGCGCAGTTCGACCACCTTCGCCTTGCGGGAATCCAGGACTTCGAGTGCCTTTAAGGCCACATCGAGTTCGAGCCAATCGAGGGAGCGGTCTGTTTCGCTCGCTGCGGCGCATTCCTCAAAAACCAGCGGTACCACCAACCCCTCACCACGCTTGAGCCTCTTGCCGGAGCGCGCAAGATCCACCAGAATACGGCGCATCAGTTGCGCGGAAAGCGCAAAGAAGTGAGAGCGATCCTGCCATTGCACTTGCTTACAATCGATGAGTTTCAGGTATGCCTCATTGACCAGTTCAGTGGCCTGGAAGCGGTGCTCGGGTCGTTCCTTGCTTAGGTAGCGCTGGGCCAGTCGGCGGAGTTCACTGTAGACGATCGGGGCCAGACGCTCCATCGCCGTCGGGTCCCCGCCATTCCAGGCAAGCAGAAGCTGCGTGATTTGCGGTTCTGGCGTGGGAGAACTCATCCTGACTAATTATTGTATCCACTGCTTATTTTGCCTTTTGTTCTCCTAAAGAGGTATCTCTATAGAGTGAGCAATTTGCTGTTCGACTTTCCCGAAGACGAAACTACTCGCAAGGCTTTGCCGATTCCAAGGCGAGAGACCGTGATGCAGGCGGTTGAGCGCTTCGAAGAGATTTCAACCAAACCGGAGTCGCCGGTGCGGTCGATCCGGCATGTGCCGGCGCGGGAAGGTCAGTATGCGCCGATCCCTGCCGCAGTGGATGCCAGGATTACCGAGGCTTTGGCCTCTCGCGGAATCAAACAGCTTTACTCTCATCAAGCGGCTGCGTTTGAGCATGTGCATGGAGGCCGCAATGTAGTGATCGTGACTCCGACGGCTTCGGGCAAGACGCTTTGCTACAACTTGCCGGTGCTGAACAAATTGCTTGAAGATCCTGGTGCACGGGCGTTGTATTTATTCCCCACCAAGGCGCTGGCTGAAGATCAATTGAACGAGTTACACGGAGCTGTGGAGCAGATGGGGTCTGACCTGAAGTGCTTCACCTATGATGGCGACACTCCTCAAGACGCTCGCCGGGCAATCCGCGAGAGGGCCAACGTCGTGCTCACCAATCCCGACATGCTGCACTCGGGAATCTTGCCGCACCACACCAAGTGGGCCAAGCTATTCGAAAATCTACGCTACTTCATCATCGATGAGCTGCATTACTATCGCGGCGTCTACGGTAGCCATCTGGCGAACATCATTCGCCGGCTCAAACGGCTCTGCGAATTCTATGGCTCAAAGCCGCAGTTCATCTGCTGCTCGGCCACCATCGCGAACCCGAAGGAGTTGGCTGAAGCCATCACGGCCGAGCCTTTTGCGCTGGTCGATCAGAATGGCGCACCTTCGGGGGAGAAGTTTTTCGTAATGTACAACCCGCCGGTGGTAAACCGCCAATTGGGGATCCGGCGGAGCTACCTGCACGAGTCGCGGCGGATTGCGATCGACGCGATCCAGCGGGGCCAACAAACACTGGTGTTCGCCAACAATCGCCTCGCCACAGAGATCCTGGTTACTTATCTCAAGGATGCTGTTGAAAAAGGGGCGACACCAAGCGGGATGATTCGTGGCTATCGAGGTGGCTACTTGCCCAAGGAGCGGCGTGAGATCGAAGCCAAGCTGCGCTCTGGCGAGATACGCGGTGTCGTAGCCACCAATGCGCTTGAACTGGGAGTCGACATCGGCTCGCTCGACGCCGTCGTTTTGGCGGGATACCCAGGCACGATCGCTTCCACATGGCAACGGTCGGGCAGAGCCGGGCGCAGGCAGAATACTTCTCTCGCCGTGATGGTGGCCAGCTCGGCACCGCTCGACCAGTTCATTGTCGAGCATCCTGATTATTTCTTCGGCCAGCCGCCGGAGCGGGCGACGATCAACCCTGACAACACGGAGATTCTGATCAACCATCTGAAGTGCGCAGCCTTTGAGTTGCCGGTGCGGGAAGGCGAAAAATTTGGGCCTCACGATACCGGCGAGTTGTGCGAGTTTTTGAAGGAGCTGGGCCTAGTGACTCATTCGGCCAAGGCCTGGCACTGGACCAGCGATAGCTACCCGGCTGACGCGATCAGCTTGCGCGCGGTGACGAGCGACAACTTTGTGGTGATCGACGTGACGGATGGGAACACGATCATCGCCGAGGTCTCATTCCCTGTCGCGCTGGTGACGTTGCACGAGAAGGCAATTTACCTGCATGAGGCGCGACAGTACCAGGTAGAAAAATTCGATTATGAGCAGAGAAAGGCTTTTGTGCGTCGGGTGGATTGCGACTACTTCACGGATGCTATCGACTATACGCAGGTGAAAATCCTAGAGGAGTTCGATCAACGCCCAATCCAGCGGGCGCAGGCCTGCCATGGGGATGTGCGGGTCAACCGGCAGATCGTGGGCTTTAAGAAGGTAAAGTTCTACACGCTCGAAAACGTCGGCGCGGGCAACTTAGCAATGCCCGAGCAGGAGATGCACACTACCTCCTGGTGGCTGCACTTCCCGGCCGAGTTTCTCAATCAGCTTGAGCAATACACCCCGTCGGAGAGGGCCAACGGCCTCGCTGGCCTCGCCAATGCGCTGCGGGCAGTGGCCGCAATGCTAGTGATGTGTGATCCGCGCGACATCGGCACATCGTTGACAGAGGAAATCGCCGGCGGCCTCGTGGCCTGGGAACCGAATTTGTACCTCTATGACACCTACCCGGGTGGCATTGGCCAGTCGTTGCCGCTGTTTAATCAGACGAAGCGTTTGCTTGAAGGCGCTGAAGAATTGATCTCACGGTGTGGCTGCGAAGCGGGCTGCCCGAGTTGTGTCGGGCCTGTCGGTGAAGTGGGGGAGAAGGGTAAAGAAGCGGCACTGGCGATCTTGAGTTTGTTACGTGCAGGCGTGACCCCTTCGATTGCGAGCGAAGAAGTGCCATTCTAGCTGTATGAAAAAAGTGGCGTCGGTGGAGGAGTACCTTTCCGGTGTGCCAGAGCCCGCCCGGAGCACGCTCGAAAAAATGCGCAAGACGATCCTTGCGGCCGCGCCCAAGGGGACGGTGGAGACCATCGCATATAGGATGCCCGCCTACCGGCTTGGCAAGCCGCTCGCCTACATCAGAGCTTTCAAGAATCATTGCAGCTACTTTCCCGCTAGCGGCGGGGTGACAAAGTTGCTCGGCAGAGAGTTGCAGAAGTATCGGGCAGCAAAAGGGACGATTCAGTTTGCTCACACTGCACCTCTCCCTGCCGCGTTGGTGAAGAAGTTGATCGCAGCGCGCCTGAAAGAGATCGAAAGCTAGCATGGCAAAAGAGAAGCGGCGCTACCAACGAATCGAAGTCAACGAACCGGGATCCGTATCCTGGGAAACCGAAGAGGGCAACACTTACTCCGATAAAATCCTTCTGCTCAACCTGGCAGAGAACGGGGCGATGCTCGAAATGAATCATAAGCTGCCCTACCGTCAGGCGGTGCAGGTGAAGGTGCCAAGTTGGGAAATCGATGGCTCAGGCACGGTTCGCTACGTTCAGCAGCGGGGCTTGAAGTATCGCGTGGGCATCGAATTGTTTCATCAAATCAATGCCAAGCCCAATCGCAACCGCTGGACATAGATAATAGAGATTCATGGTTATTACTGGGATCTGGTACGCATTGGGCCTCGCCATCGCGGGAGCGCTTACGGGCTACCTCACAAAATCTGCCTGGCTCGGCGTGCCTTTTTATTTGCTTGCGGTGTTTTGCCTCTGGTTCTTCAGAGATCCAGATCGCGTGATTGCTGAGGGTCCGGTGGCGGTTTCGCCGGCTGATGGCAAGGTGGTTTCAATCACCAAAGATCCCGATGGCCGTACGCGGCTTGGCATTTTTCTGAATGTTTTCGACGTTCACGTGAATCGGTCTCCGATTGCGGGCAAGATTACCCGGCGCACCTACAAGCCCGGAAAGTTTCTGGTGGCAAGCGTCGATGCCGCAGCGACCGAGAACGAGCAGAACACGTTTGTTGTTGAGGGCGAAGGCACGACGATCGAGTTCAGCCAGATTGCTGGGCTGATCGCCCGCCGCATCGTCTGGTACAAGGACACGGGTGCCAGCGTCGAGCGAGGCGAACGTGTGGGGCTAATCAAATTTGGTTCTCGTGTCGACGTATTATTCAACGAAGACTGGAAGCTGGCCGTCGCCCTGGGCGAACGCGTCTCGGCTGGGTCAAGCGTGATTGCGAAGCGGGTGAAATAGACAAAACATGGCACTGCGACTGTCGGAAAGATTGATTGACCCGAAGAGCCCCGAGCGAAGACCGCGACGAGCCGCTTACGCATTGCCAACCTTGTTCACGGCCGCCAACGTGTTTTTTGGTTTTCTGGCAATTACCAAAACGATTGATGGCACGCTGAGAGCGGCCTCGCAGGGAGCCGTGTCTATTCCTGAATATGCGCTGGCGGCGCAGCTGATCGGTGTTGCAGTGGCTTGCGATGGCCTTGATGGCCGCATTGCGCGCATGACCAACACGGTGAGCGATTTTGGACGCGAACTCGACAGCCTTGCCGATGTGATCACATTCGGCATTGCACCGGCCGTCCTGGCCTTTTGCTGGGGCTTTTACTTTGTCACGCACAATATCGAGCCGGCCATGCGCGACCAGATCTTGCAGGGTGGCTACTTCCTCGCTTTCGTCTACTTGCTTTGCGGAGCCGCGCGGCTGGCGCGGTTTAACGTGGTGACCAATCCAGTGCCGAAGAATCCTGGCCGGCCAGACCGCAAGTATTTTGTTGGGCTCCCAATTCCCGCTGCAGCCGCGTTTATCGCGAGTATCGTCTATGCGGCCAACAGTGTGCCGATCGAAAACTGGATTATCTCCTTGTTGTGGCTGGCGCTGCTGGCCTTGTTGAGTTTCCTGATGGTCAGCACCTGGCGTTATCGCAGCTTTAAAGATCTGAATCTGCTGCAGCCTCGCTCGCCTTTGAGCCTCATTTTGCTCGGAAGCTTGATCTTCATGATCTGGAATTATTCGCAGCCGGTGCTGTTCGCCATGTGCCTCACTTATACGTGCAGTGGAATCCTGGTGCGAATTGGCGGGCTGCTGCGACGGCGTCCGACCGAAGTGGCGACGCCTGTGGAGAATACAACCCTTGGCTAAACCGAAGTTGGCACTCGTCGGCGGGCAGACTCTGCTGGGCCGCGAAATTCGTGAGCAGGCGACGATGTTTGAAGTGCTCGCCATGGATTCCACCGACGACGAAGGCAAGACCCTCGTCCGGGATGCAGACGACCTCGCCTTGATGTCGCCCGTGGATCAGAAGGGCATTGAATCAGCTGCGATCGTGATGCTGGCTGGAGATCTTGAATCCACCGCCAAAGTGCGCAAGATGCGCGCGAAAGATCTGATCGATCTGACGGGGATTCTTGAAATCGATCCCAGCGCCCGGTTGCGTTCGCCGTTGAGCGAGCCGCGCAGGGGCGATACACCCGCGCCAGTCGAAGTAATCGCGCATCCGGCCGCCACCATG
This sequence comes from Acidobacteriota bacterium, assembly GCA_016870995.1. Lineage (GTDB taxonomy): Bacteria > Acidobacteriota > Terriglobia > Bryobacterales > Bryobacteraceae > Bryobacter. Next base: position 93,210 of record VFZU01000004.1, on the reverse strand, counting down.
CTCGCGTTGTTCTTGAGCACCCTGGAGGCCGCCGCACCGGTTGAGCGATCCATTGGGAATCTGTTTCATCCTGCCAGCGAGTTCGGTACGCCCGGCATCACGGAATTGCAGCAGCAGACGATTGCGCTGTTGAGTTTTCAAGCTGTGCCGAAGCAGGTCTTCGATACTCAAGCTGCCTTTGCGATGCTGGCGCGGCTGGGCGAAGAATCCCAGCACAAGATTGAGAAGATCGAGCAGCGCGTGCTGCGGAATCTTGCGACGCTGCTAAAGGGTATGGCCCCGATGCCATCACTGCGGATTTCCCAGGCCCCTGTCTTTCATGGGTTGAGCGCATCCATTTGGGTTGAATTCAAGACCACACCAGACCTCGACCGCATTGGCGAGTTGCTGAAAAAGGCTGGGCTCGATTTGCACGATTCGACTCTGGAGCCACCCAATAACGTCGGGATTGCAAACCAGGATGGAGTCGCCGTGGGAGCCATCGAGGCAGACCCCGGCAATCCCCGGGCAGCCTGGTTCTGGCTGGCGGCCGACAATCACCGTTTGATCGCGCAGAATGCGATGCTGGTGGCGAAGGAAAGGATTTAGCGCAGTGAATCGACGCGGTTTTATTATGAGTGCGGCGGGGGCGTTGGTGACAAGTTCCTGCGGCTATCACGTGGCTGGCAAGGCAGGCTTGATGCCAAAGACTATCCAATCGATCGGCATCCCTCCGTTTACCAACCCCACCACTCGCTACAAACTCACCGAGAAGCTTCCGATCGCGATCACGCGAGAGTTTCTGGCTCGCACCAAGTATCAGATCCTGCCGGATGCCAACGGCGCCGATGCCATTCTGCAGGGATCGATCGCAACCGTTATGGCCTTCCCTACTGTGTTTGACCCGACAACGGCTCGCGCAGCGGGTGTGCAAATCCAAGCCCTGCTTGCCGTGAAGTTTACGCAGGTAGCCGGCGACAAGGTTCTTTACGCCAACCCGATGATGGACTTCAGGCAGCGCTATGAGATCTCGACCGATCCGCGCGCTTACTTCGACGAATCGACACCGGCCTTCGACCGAATGAGCCGCGATTTAGCATCCAGTGTGGTCACCGCGATTCTCGAGAATTTCTAACCATGACGGCGGAACAGTATTTATCGGTCTTGCAGAAGCAGGGTGCGCCTGCGGTGAGCCTGTTTCTGGGGCCTGATGGATATCTTCGCGGGCTTTGCAAAGAAGCGCTGATCGCCGTAACGCTGCCCACCCCTGAGGATCGCGAGAGTGGCTGGAGCCGTTGGGACCTCACCGAAGTCAGCCTGCCGCAGGTGCTGGACGACGCGGCTTCGATGTCTCTGTTTGCCTCTCGAAGATTAGTCTGGGTGGCCGGCGCCGAAGGAGTGTTGCCGCGAGGGCGCGCCAAGCAGGACGAAGAGACCATCGGCGCGAAAGAACTGGCGCACTATCTGGCCAACCCGACGCCCGGCACGACGATTGTCTTCGACTGCTCGCGCTATGAGCTGGATGGAGAAGACAAAACCAAAATTGAGAATTTGCGAAAGTTCTTTTCCGCTTTGAAGGCGACGGTCGAGTTCCCGAGGTTTTCGCCGGATATGGCAAAGCGGCTGGCCAAAGATCTGGCCGCCGAACGCAAGCTGAAAATCGGAAACTCCGAGCTCGATTTGTTGGTGGAGGCTACTGGGGCCGACGCGTCGCGCCTGAGCCAGGAAATTGAGAAGCTCGCTCTGTTCTTGAAGCCCGGAGAGGTGGCAACGGCGGATACGATCACCGCACTGGTCCCCAACGCGCGGGCAGCCAATATCTTTGCGCTCGTGACGAGCATTGGTCGTGGAGATCGGGCCAAGAGCCTCGACATTTTGGATACGTTGATTCGCGAGGGCGAATACCTGCCGCTGGCGCTGTCGTTTCTGGGGGGGCAATTCCGGCTGGCGCTGGCCGCGCACGAAGCGAAAGTGAAGGGTGCGGCTCAAATCCAGAGCCATTTCAGCAAATTGGGGTATCCGATCTGGAAGGTGCGTCCGGAGCAGATCGAACAGATCATGAACGCATTCGCGCCTGGCCGGCTGAAACGCGCAATCCTATTGACTTACGCGGCCGATCAGGCGCTTAGAGACACCCGTCCTGATGACAAGACGGTGATGGAAGATTTCGTCTGGAAGGTTACTGCAAAGGCGGGGTAAAAGAAAGAAGGGAACTTAGGCCGCGATCGCTTTGAGGCGACGGGTCAGGCGGCTCTTGTAGCGAGCAGCGGTATTCTTCTTGATTACGCCCCACTTTGCGCCGCGATCTACGATCGAGAACACTTCGGTGAGTTGCTTGGTGGCTTCGCCGACGTTCTTTTCAGCGAGGTGCTTGCGCATGATCTTGATCGCGCCTTTGATGCGGCTGCGGCGGGCCCGGTTGGCCGCGGTGCGACGTTCCGTGATCCGGACGCGCTTCAGGGATGTAACTGTATTCGCCATACTAAACCATCTACCAAACTAACACAGGTTTACCATCGACCGCTACATCGTGGGCTCAATCGAGTGCAAGATCGCCGCGCTAGAACTGGAATCGCCCAACAAGCAGGATGTGGCCGTTGGCAGTACCGACGTCGGCGAATGCTCCGCGCGTGCCCGTGAAGCGACCGAAAGCAGGCAGGTTGTTGACGTTGTAGCTCGAACCAGGATTCGAGAATTGCGGCTGCTTCTTGGGGAAGAAGTTGTTGGCGTCCAAGCGGAGCTGGAAGCGGTGCTTCTCCTTCAGGGTCCACCATTTGGCTAATGAAAGCTGGGTCCAGTTGAGCCCCGGACCCTCAAACGTATTCCGCCCCAAAGTCCCTGGCGTGAACGATGCCGGATAAGCGAATGCGGCGGGATTCAAGTAAGAATTCTGCGCGGCCACCGGGAACCGGTTCGGGCCGATCGACCAGTCGCCGTTAACGGCAGCCTGGTGTGTCGTCAGAATGTTCGGCCGTGATTCGCCCGCCAAATATTGATTCGGCGAACCGCCGAAGCCCACTGTAAACGGCTGGCCGCTCTGGAAAGTTTGCGTCCAGGTGAGTTCCCAACCGCCGAAAGCGTGATTCAAAACCCGATTGGATTTCAGGAAGGCACGCCCCGCGCCGAAGGGAAGCTCATAGTTCATGACGCTGACAAACCGATGCCGGATGTCCGTGCTTGAGCGGCCTTTCTCCAAGCGCCGGTTGTAGAAAGTGATGCCGTTGTCGCCGCCGTCGCCTTCATTCTCGTTGAGCGTCTTGTTCCATGTGTAGAAAGCGTTAAAGCCAAGTCCTCTGTCGAAACGGCGCTCCACCCGAAACGTGCCGCCGTGATAGCTGTTGTGACCGTAGTTCGAGAAATGCTGGATCGAACCGAACTGCGTGTATGGCTTAAAGTTCTGCTGGGCCCGGAAGATATTGCCAAGCGTTGCAGGATCCCGCGAGACGTCGAGCGGAATCGCGTTCATGTCCCAGTTGTTGATCATGCCCACACCGGATTGCCCCTGATACTGCACGTCGAGGAGCAAGTTGCGTGCGAACTCCCACTGCACGCCGCCTGACCAGCTCTGCACGTAGGGCATCCGCATATTCGGATCCCACCAGGCCGCCGCGCGCCCAGAGAAGTTCTGGCCGATGAACGGTACCGAACCGTCGGGCTGCCGTGCATAGGTGAAGTTGGGCGGACCCTGCGAAAGCCGGAAGACGTGCCGCGGATCTCCAACCGGCGACGCAATTGTGGCGTTCGCCAAATACTCCTGGAACAGGATGTTTGCCCCGGTTGAGAAGATATCCTGATGTACGATGCCGTACGACGCGCGGAAGACAAACTTCGGCGCGAAGTTCCAGGCCAGGCCCAGGCGGGGTGCAAAGTTATTAAGGTCTTTCTTCGATAGCGCACCTTTCGGATGCGTGATAGCGCCCATCAATCCGGTGATCGGATCTCGCACTGCGGGATCGAACTGCGATTGTTGTCCGTACTTCGTCTGGAACGGCGACTCATACGAGTAGCGGACGCCGAGATTCAACGTCAAACCGCGCACAGGCTTCCAGTCGGTTTGCACGTACCATTGATGGCTCCACCAGCGCGGTAGCCACGAAGCAAATTCCTCCGTGTAAGTCGCGCTCCCCACCGTACCCAACAGGAAGTTCGCGAACGGCTGGCCGGTGTTGGTGCCGGTGCCAAAGGGCAGATTGGTGCCGATGAAGTTGTAGGTACCGCCAGGCAGTGCGCCGGCCGTGCCGTTGTAGCGCGTCCGGATCAGTTCATAGCCGAACTTGATCGTGTGCTTGCCAGTGATTTTCGTAACGTTGTCCTGAAAGGTGAAATCTTCGCCGATGTTCTGGAAGCTCGGCAGCCCCGCCAGGCCAAAGCCGATATTGAAGTAGGGAAACGTGGCACCGCTGACATTCGGGATCCCCAACTGTTTGGCCCAATCCTGATTTGCTGTCAGTGCCGTCTCGCGTCGGGCACGTCGATTAAATCCCGCACGGAACTCGTTATTCATCGTCGGCGACAGAATGAGCATGTCGGAGAACACCATGTTGATGTGGTCGACTGGGGCAGGCTGCGCGTTCGGATCAATGTCGCGCCAGTTGTTGAACTGCGCGAGGTGATCGCCCTTCCATGCCCGATGCCGCGCTTGAGAATAGCGACCGAAGATCTTGTGTGTCGAAGTGAACTGATGGTCAATCTTCGCGTCCCAGCGCGTGCGACGGATCTGCTTGATCAAGTTTTCCACGAGGTTGTTGTTGGGACCCGTTGCCGAAAAGTCGCCCGGACGGTTCGGATCGGCCAGCGGCCTGCGGTCGAGGAAGTTCTTCACCGCCGGATCAATCAGGCTCGACGGAATCACGTTGCCTGGAAACAGATCCCGCGTCCAGCCATTGTTCGCCGTGATCGACGGATCCTGGCGAGTCGTGAAAGGATTGCGGATCGCAAGCGCACCGGGGAAGTTGAAGTTGCCGGCCCGCATCTCAGGCGTTGGCACCGTCGCAAACGCAGAACTTGCTCCCGCGTTTTCGAAGTGTTGCTCCCACCCGGCCAGCCAAAACGTCTTGTCGCGGCCCTTGTAGAGTTTCGGCAGCACCATGGGACCGTGGAAGAGGAACGTCCGTTCCTGGTACATGAATGGATTCGTGCGTGCGTTTTGCTCAAGGAAGTGCCGGTGGATCATGTTCCGGTTGATGTAGCGAACCTCGCCCGAGCCATGAAGTTGATTCGTGCCGGACCGGAAGACGATCGACATCAAGCCGCCCGCCGAATGCCCCAACTCCGCCGGCGAGCCCGTCGTATAAAGCTTCACTTCTTCAAACGCATCTTGCGTGGTCGAGATTTGTGCGTCCGTGCCGTTGGTGTTGCCGATGCCCGGTTCCTTGCCATTGATGCCGTCTACCGTGTAACCCATCGCCCGCGCCCGCTGCCCCAGCACAGTGAATCCACCGATACTATTCGCACCGGGCATGTAGTTCATGATCCGGATCGCGCGCTTTTGACTCAGCGGCACCTTGATCAGCAGATCGCCGTCCAAGACCTGCCCGGAACTCGACGTCTCCGTCTCGAGCAACGGAGCCGCGCCTGACACACTCACGCTTTCCGTCACCGCGCCCAATTCCATCGTGATGTTGATACGCGGCATTTCGCCGGTTCGCACGACGATGCCTTCTCGGGTGTATCTCTTGAAACCGGCCGCTTCTACCGTCATGCGATACTCGCCCGGCGCCAGATAGGGCAGGTAATAGGATCCCTCGGCTGTCGTCGTTGACTCTGATGTGAACGCCGTTGTCGTGCTGATCGCCGTGACCTTCGCGCCTGCCAGCACCGCCCCTGATGAATCGGAGATCGTGCCCACCAGGGTCGCGGTTCCCGCTGTCTGGCCCAATGCCGTCACTATCGAAATCGCAAAGATGAATAGATGCTTCAGCACAAGCTGACCCTCCAGTAGTAATTCAGGTGCACTAAATCATATCCCTCAAACAGTGTCAATGCACCTGTCGTTAGCTCGATATCATGAAGGAAAGCCGCATGCCTGACAACCTCATCATCGCCAATCGTGAATTCCGGTCCCGTCTGCTCATTGGGACGGGGAAATACCGGAGTTTTCCCGAAATGCGCGATTGCCATGAGGCCTCTGGTGCTGAGGTGGTCACCGTTGCCGTTCGTCGCGTTGAGCTGGACCGGACTCAGGAGAGCCTGCTGAATTACATCGACGGCGAAAAGTTCTTTCTCTTGCCGAACACCGCTGCTTGTTACACCGCCGACGAAGCGATCCGGACGGCGCGGCTTGGCCGCGAAGTGGGCTTGTCCGATTGGGTGAAGCTTGAGGTGATCGGAGACCCCAAGACCCTCTATCCAGATGTCATTGGCCTGATCGAAGCGACGCGGATACTGGTGAAAGAAGGCTTCACCGTACTGCCGTACACAAACGATGATTTGATTGTGGCGCGCAAGCTGATCGATGCGGGGGCGGCTGCGGTGATGCCGATGGGCGCACCGATCGGCTCCGGATTGGGTATTCAGAATGCCGCGAACTTGCGCATCTTGCGCGAGATGATCACTGAGGTGCCGCTGATTGTGGATGCGGGTGTCGGTACGGCGAGCGACGCGGCGATCGCGATGGAATTGGGTTATGACGGTGTCCTGCTGAACACCGCCGTGGCCGAGGCCGCCGATAGCGTCAAGATGGCCGAAGCGATGAAGCACGCGGTGATGGCAGGCCGATTGGCCTATCTCGGCGGGCGCATGCCAAAGCGTTTGTACGCATCGGCTTCAAGCCCGATGACAGGCGTCGTTCGTTAAATGCGATGAAACCCGCGCAGGATTTCGCGGGTGCTGTAGCGCAAAGCAATGGGTCGGCCATGCGGGCAGGCCATGGGGTATTCGCACTTGGCCAGCTCGTTGAGCAGGTATTCCATCTTCTGCTGATCGAGAGGCGTGTTGATCTTGATGGCCGCGCGGCAGGAAACACTCGCAGCGATGTTGCGGCGCAAATCCTCGACACTAGCCTTGCGCAACTCTGTCTCGGCGATGTCCAGAATTTCGAGAATTGCTTTTTCGATATCGCCGCTCCCAAGGCCGGCCGGGGCTGCCTTGATCGCGATCGTGCGGTTGCCGAAGGGTTCCGTCTCAAAACCGGCACCAGCGAGCTCATCGGCAATGCGCGCATATTCGATCTGCTGCCCGACGGTAAGCTCCATCACCATCGGCATCAGCAGCCGCTGCTGCTGTGCCTCGCGGCGCGCGAACTGGCGCAGCACTTGCTCGAACAGAATTCGCTCGTGGGCGACGTGTTGATCGACAATCCACAGCCCATCGCGTCCAGCCGCAATGATGAAGCTGTTGTGTAGCTGGCCAATCGGACGCAGGTCGCCCAACGATCCCAAGCTGTCATATTCGCTGAGAGCCGCCACGCCCGGCGGCAGCGGGCCGTGCGTATCGGGGATACGCATCCTCACCGGCGGCTGAGATTGAGAATCCGTGAAGTCGAAGCGCTGCGGAGGGGCCGGCGGCATCTCAAGACGCAGGATGGGAGCATCGCTCCCAAGGCCAGGACCTGCGACGGGGATAATCGGCTCGTAAAGATCAGGAGCAGCGTTCTCGATACGCTGCGTGAACTCACTGAACGGCAGCCCGGCCGCCGGCTGCGTCGGCGTGACTGCCGGCAGCGGGAGGCTTGAGACCGGCTTCGATTCCATCAGCTTGCCCCTCACGGAGTCGCGCACGAAGTCGTGAACGAACGAGCTGTGCCGGAAGCGCACCTCCGTCTTTGACGGGTGTACGTTCACATCCACCTCGCCGAAGTCGCAATCGAGAAAGATGAGAGCAAAGGGGTAGCAGGCCGGCGGGATCAGATTATGATACGCGCTGGTGAGAGCGTGCAGCAGCAACTTGTCGCGGATCAGACGACCGTTGACGAACAGGTAAATCGAATTGCGGTTCAGCTTCTGAACATGTGGCTTTGAAAAGAAGCCCGAAAGCTCAAATACCTTCTGTTCGCCATCCGAGGTCGAAAGGGTCTTCGATTCGGGACCGAACTCAACCAGGTCCTCCAGCGTCCGGCTGCCGAAGACTTGAAATACACGCTCCTGCGCCGTTGCCACCGGAGTCACTCGCAACAGTTCGCTCGGGCCATGGTGCAACTCAAACGATTTGTCCGGGTGGGCCAGGCTGTAGTGCGTCACGAGCGAGGCAATGTGAGCCAGCTCGGTTTGCTCGCTGCGAAGAAATTTTTTGCGCGCCGGGACATTGTAGAACAAATCACGAACTGTGATGATCGTCCCCGCAGCTAGCCCTGCCTCTTCGCACTGGATCATCTTGCCGCCGTTGATCGTTACGCGCGTGCCGGTTGATTCTTCTCGTGACCCGGTCTCCAGGGTAAGCCGTGAAACGGAGGCGATCGATGGCAGAGCTTCTCCGCGAAACCCGAGCGTGCCAATCTGATCGAGATCATGAACAGTTTGCAACTTCGATGTCGCGTGTCTCTCGAAGGCAAGCAAAGCGTCATCGCGCATCATGCCACAACCGTTGTCCACGATGCGGATCAGGCGGCGTCCACCGGCCTCAATTTCGACGCGGATATCGGTTGAGCCCGCGTCGAGAGAGTTCTCTAACAGCTCTTTAACAACCGATGCTGGACGCTCGACCACTTCCCCCGCTGCGATCTGATTCGCAACGGCATCGGGAAGTACTTTGATTTTTCCCACTTAGTTCGTACTAATACCACGCTCGGTGAGCAGCGTGCCGGTACGGCGATAAAGGTTGAGCAGATTGCGGCGGTATTGCACGCTCTGCGTCACCAGATCGCTCTGCGCCTGGGTTAGCGCATTCTGAGAGTCGAGGAGGAAGAAGAGCGTGATCGTGCCCAGTTCATAGCGCTTCTGGTCAGCTTCAACGCGCTTCTGTGCGAGATCAGCTGCGATCTTGGCGAGGTCGACGCTCGCCCGGCTGTTCTCAACCTGGTTGATTGCGTTTAACACATCGAGACGTAGGTTCTGCTCGAGGTTACGGATACGCAGTTGATCGAGGCGTTTGGTCACTACGGCGTCAGCGTAGTTGGCCGAAGCGTTGCGATCTTTGATCGGCAGGCGCAACTGAATCCCGCCGCCGATGATGGGGAAGCCAAATCCGCCCATTTGAGAGAACGCATCGCCGAAACCACCCGGAATCGTGGAGAGCACAGGTGAAGTCGTGCCATTGGGATTGAAGATCGTTTGCCGGCGCAGCGTCGGGCCGCCGCGACCCTGGATCGAATAGTTGCCAAAGAGTTGGAAGTCAGGCCGCAATGCGTCTGAGGTCGCGCGCAAGTTGATGTCGTCAATATCAAGGGACTGGCGCTGGTTGAGCAAATCCGGCCGCACGCGCAAAGCATCAGCCACCAGGGTTTCTTTATCGAAGGGCTTGTTATCGGTGGGAGGCAGAACGCTCTCAGTGAGAGTGATGGGCAGCTTGCGAAGATCCGGATCGAGATCGATGCCCATCTGTCTCCGCAGTGCGTCTTCCGTCTGGGCCAAGCGATAGCGGGCCTGCGTGACAAGAATTTCGGCGCGGGCATAAACAGCCTGAGGCTGATAAATTTCGAGCGCTGGCAGTGCACCCAATTCGAGTTCGCGTTGTGCGCGCTTGAGGCTCGTGTCAGCAAGCGCAAGCGCCTGCTCTTGCACCTTCAGGTTTTCACGGGCACCGACGACATCCCAATAGGCGTTCTCGGCGTTGGTGAGGAGTTGCTGCACCTGATCCTGAAATTGATACTCGGTGGCGCGCTGTCGTGACTTGGCCAGCAGAATCGGTGTGCGCAGAACCTGCAGGTCGCGACCACGCATCAGCGACTGCGAAAAGCTCAGGTTCAGATTCGACGCATAAGCAGGATTCAGGTTCGCAAAGGCGCTGTTGGTGCTGGCCTTCGAGGCGTTGTAGTTGATGGTGTACTGCGTGCCGGTGGGCGCGGTCTGCTGCCAGTTCAGCGTGAGGGGCTGGTTGAGGTTCGACAAGGTCGCCGCGCCGGCGAGTGCGTCGACCGTCGGCGTGCTCGAACGAGTAGCGTTAAAGCGGCCCACAAATTGGGGGTCGAAAATCGAGAAGGCACGTGTGATCGCGTTCTTCGGCACTTCGAGAATCAGCCGCTGAATCTGAATGTCAGTGCTGTTGTTCAACACGAGCTCAAGATAGCCTTTCAGCGACAACTCAAGCTTGTTGCCCGAAACGAACTCCTGCAGACGCACTGGGCCTTGCAGTTCAAATTTCGGGGTCTCGCGGCGAAAGATCGTCCGCACATAGTCCTTGTTTCCAAACTTCGGATAGGCCGCCATTTCGGAATCCTTATAGACGTTCGGCGCAGTGATGTTGGAAGGAGTCTGGGCTAGCGCCGCCATGCCCACAAGAAGTAAGGTGCTAAAAGTACGCAGCATATTATTCGTAGCGAATCGCCTCAATCGGATCGAGTTTTGCGGCCTGCATGGCCGGGTAAATTCCAAACAGCAGACCAATGCCAACCGAGACGCCAAAGGCGACCACGATGGACGAAGTTGTAACCACAGTCGACCAGCCGGCGGCGGTTGCGATGACTTTCGACAACGTAAAGCCAAAGGCGATGCCGATCATGCCACCAAGCATTGAGATGAGCAAAGCTTCCATCAGAAACTGGCGAATGATATCGACCTGGCGGGCACCAATGGCACGGCGGATACCGATCTCCTTGGTGCGCTCAAGCACCGTGGCCAGCATGATGTTCATGATGCCGATACCGCCGACCAGCAACGAAATGCCGGCGATGCAGAGCATCACGACGCTGAAGATGAATGAGGTGCGCTGGCGCTGCTCGAGCAGGCCGGCCGGCACGATCGTGTTGTAGTCGCCCGCATCCTTGTGCGTGGAATCAAGGATCGCCCTGACGATACTTGCCGTCTCGATCGAATCCGTTCCCGGTGCCACGCGCATATAAATACCGTCGATCTCGTCCTTCAAGTAGCTGTTGTTGTCCTCAAAGCGGCGCATGACCGTATTGAGCGGCGAAATGATCAGGTTGTTCCGGTTAGAAACTTCAACGCCTTCCATATCCGAATCGGCAGTGGCTTGCTGGGAGAGCACACCAATCACCTGCAGCCAGGTGTCGTTCACCTTGACATACTTGCCGACGGCGGGTTCATAGCCGAGCAGGTTCACTTTTGCACCTTCGCCAAGTACACAAACCGGGGCAGAGGTGTCGTTATCCTTCTCGTTGAAGAAGCGCCCTTCGGTTACCTTCAGGCTGTTGATCACAAGGTAGCTGGGCTCGACGCCAATTAACAAGGGCGGCTCGGCCGTCGTCTTCGGCAGCACCTTTAGCGGCTTGAAACGCTTGCGAGGCGTGATCGCTTCAAGGCCCTGCACATTTTCTTTGATGGCTCGAAAATCGCGGAAGGTAAGGCCAGGCGAAATCAGCCGGCGTGCCTGAAGTTCATTACGATCGACGGCTTCTTTGGCTTCAACAATGATGTTGTTGACGCCAAGCAGGTCGATGTAGCTGAGCATTTCTTTCTGCGCACCCGCTGTAATCGAAAGCATCGCCACCACCGCGCCAACACCAAAGATCATGCCAAGCATCGTCAGCAGGCTGCGCAGTTTGTGAACCAGCAGGCTGCTTAAGCCCATCATGAGTTCGGGCAGAAGCCCCTGAAACAAACCCTTCATTTCGGCTACATGCCTCCCTTGCCGCCGGGCAGCACTGCCGCCGCGCCGCCGCTCTTCTCACCGCCCTTTTTCTTCTTGTCGCCGGGCTTGGCTTCCGGGTCGGCCAGCGCAATCGTCTCACCGGGCTTCACACCGCTTGAGAGGATCATCACATTCTCGCTGCGCTTCAGAGCCTTGACTTCGCGGGGCTCGAAACGGCTCGCCCCTTTTACATAGACAATCTGTTTGCCATCCTTCTCAAACACGGCCTGAATGGGCACGTTGATCGCATTCGGCACCTTGTCAACGATGATTTCGACATCGGCGAGCAAGCCCGGCCGCAGCAATACATCGAGCTGGTTATCTTGCTCGGGTGGTGGCGGCAGTTGGGCTCCATCCAGATCCTTTTGGGAAACCATAAAGCCCCCCACGTTGAACATCTGCGGCATCCCGGGTGCTGCATTGCCTCCGCGATTGCCTCGGCCCCCTTCAGGAACGGCAATCCCTTGCTTGGCAAGTTCAGCGTTCACCTTCTTCATCAACTCGGTGCGCTCCTCAGCCGTCATGTCAGCCATGCTCTTGCCATTGCTGAGCTTGGTGATGATCTCACGGCGCTTGCGCTGTGCTTCTGGGTCACCTCCCTGGCCGCCACGTTCGCCGCGCTGGCCGCGCTCACCGCCGCCAGAGGGAGCTCCCTGCATACTGCCCATCCCGGGCATGCCACCACCACCGGGGGCACCGCCTTGTTGCATCGCCGCCATCATCTCAGGGCTGGGGCCTGAGTAAGCTGCCATCGGGCCTTTCTTGCGGTTCGCCTCTGCTTGCGCGAGGATGCGGGCCACGGCAGCTTCATTGGCACCGAGCGCGCTCAGCAGTTGCCGCATTTCGATCGAGAAGATAACGTCGAACTTCTTGGCCGGGTCTGAACTGAACATGTTCGCCGATGCCGTACCGCTCATCGATTTGATCTTGCCCGTGAATCTCTTGTCCGGCAAGGCGTCGAGGCGCATCGAGACTTCCTGGCCTTCGGTGAGATTGGCACGATCAAGTTCGCCGACCTTGGCCACTACTTCCATTTCGCTCAAGTCCAGAATGTCGGCCACCGGCATGCCGGGCTGCACCTGATCGCCTTCTCGGATATCAGGCAGCGACATACCGAACATCATGACGGTCGAACGATTCTGCTTCACCGCCACCAGACCGCTCATCGGTGCCAGCAGTTTCACCTGCGCCAGACGTTGCTTTTCACGATTCAACTCAAGCGTGGCTTTGTTCTTCTTCTCGCGGAGCACGGCGAGTTCGGCCTGAGCCTGCTCGCGGCGGCTCTTGATGTCGCTCTCAAGCTGGGCCAGGCGACGCTTTGATTCCTCAAGCGTGAGCTGATTCTTCTTGGCGTCAATCGCACTGATCAGTTCGTTGCGCTTCACCTCAAGCTCGGCACGCCGCACACCATAGCGCGACCGCAGCAACTCTACTTGATCCTGGTTATCGCGAATACCGAGGTCAGCCTGCGCCTTCTTCACCTGTTCGTCGATCTGATCGAGTTCCAGTTGCTTTTCCTCAAGGCGCGAAATGACTTCCGCATCATCAAACTCAACGACCAGATCCTTCTCCCTCGCCAAGGCACCGAGCGTCGCCAGCTTGGTCACCTGAACAGTGCCAAACAGGTTCGGCGCCGTCAGAGTGGCGCTACGCACAGCACGCAATTCGCCGCGGGCGAAGCTGCGGACGATGACGTCGCTCTGTTTCACCTTGGCAGTAGCAAAGGTTTCTGTGCGTTGCGGCAGAGCCTGGTAAACGCGGAATGCGGCATACCCGGCCCCAACAAGCACAAGAAGAATGATCAGTCTGAATATGAGTTTGCGCATGAGGTACCGTTAGAGTTTTTTCTGCTTGCGGGCTGCTTCCGATGGATTCTCAAGCGTGACCATTTCACCTTCTTTGAGTCCGTTCAGCACCACAGTTTCGTTTTCGTTCCGCTTGCCCACTTCAATTTGGCGAACAGCGAATGTCTGCCCCTTCTGGACATACACGGAGGGTTTGCCGCCAACCGTGAAGCTGGCGCGGGTCGGGATGAGCAGCATGTTCGGCTCGCTCTCGATCAGAATCTCAGCCGAGGCGCTCATGCCTGGCCGCAGACGCTTATCTGTGCCATCGATCGTGGCACGTGCCGGAAAGGTCTTCTCCGTCATACCCATGCCGCGCCATTGAACGCTCGCGATCGGGCTGATCCAGTCCAGCTTGGCGTCGAACTCGCGATCCGGAATGGCGTCAATGCGCACCTTCACCTTTTGCCCCAACTGCAACTTGCCTCGATCGACTTCGTCCAACTTCAAGTCAATTCGCAACAGAGAGAGGTCGGGAATCTCGGCAATCGCCGCACCCGTCCAGGCCCGGTCGCCTTCCTTAAACGGAGGCGGGCTCGATCCCCAACTGCCCTGGCTGCGGAAGTTCGGCAGCAAATTCACGATGCCGTCGCTCGGGGCGCGCAGAACCATGTTGCCCAGATAGCCCTTGGCGCGGTTCACATCGCGGACAGCCTTGTCCTTGTTTTGATCCAGCCGTTCCAGATCGGCATTCTGCGTGGCCTTGTGCGTGTTGATGGTTTGCCCCACCTGGCCCAGCTCACCTTGGGAAATCCCAACATCGATGCGGCTCTTCGCGCCTTCGATTTCACTTACCACTTCGGCCTTGCTTGCCTCGAGCTTCGCTCGCTCCAGGTTGTACTCAGCCGTCATCTTGTTCATGCCGTCCATTTCGGTCACGATGCGATGGGATGCCTTGGTTTGCACGATCTGGCTATCGATGGTGCGAACGCTCGTATTGCGCTCAAGCAAGCTCTGCTCCTGCTGCGCGGCGTCAAATTCAACCACAACATCGCCCTTGCGAATTGGCTTGCCGCTTTCGGCCAGCTTGACGATCCGTGGATCCGGCACCTGGGGCGCCGTGATGGTCACTGAGTTTACACTGCGGATCTCACCACGCGCACGGACAACAATCGTGAATTCGCCCTTGCGTACTTTCGCCACCGGAACTTCGACCACGGTTGACTTCTGGTTGTAGTTGAAGGCCGCATAGCCGCCTCCCGCACAGGCGATTAGCGCCACGGCCGCAAGGATGCGTCGATTGCGAACGCTGGATTCAGATTGTCCAATTCGGATCTTCGGTTTAATCTCTGACATACTGCCTTACCCCTTGGTGGCCGCCGGTGGTTTATCGAGCGCGATCACTTCGCCCTTGCTCAAACCCTTCACCGAGGCGACAAGATTGTTTTCGAGGCCAACTTCTACTTCTCGGCGATTCCAAGCCTCGCCCTGTTTGATGTAGACAACACGCTTGCCCGTTTGTTCGTCTTCAAAGACACCCGCCAGCGGTGCCACGGTCTCGGCCTTTTCTTCCTGCATGACGATATCGATGCTGCAGCTCAGGTCCGGGATAATGCGCGTGTCCATTTGGTCGATCTTGAGCATCACCGGAATTTCACGAACAAAGCTGGCACGCATGCCGCCGCTCTTCGGCACAGCGGCGATGTTCACAATGTGCGCCGGCACTTCCAAGCCAGGATAAGCATCAAAGCGCACCCGCGCCTTCATACCTAATCGGAGCTGCTCGCCATCGACCTGGTTCACTGTCGCGTTGATGAGCATCCGGTTCGGATCCACGACCTGCATGAAGAACTGCCCAGGATAAACCTGATCGCCAGCCTGGATTTGAGCGAATTCACTGCCTCGCATCGTGTTTTGCATCACCGTCATACCGTCGATGTTGGCTTTAGCCACCATGCGTTCAGCGTTTTGTTCGGAGCGTTTGTACTCCAGCTCAAGGGACTTGAATTCCAATTCGGCGAACTTCAACTGAGCCTTTTCCTGCTCGTCGATAAACTTGCCTTCGGCAACCTGCTGCTTGTATTGGGCTTCGGCCTCTTCGAGGGAAAGTTTGACGCGCTCAGCGTCGATGTTGCTCAGCACCGGAAGCGTCTTCACGTCGAGCTTCGCTTTATCGAGTGCGCCCTTGGCCTTTTCGATATTTTGCTTGTGGGTATAGCGAGCCAACTCAAGGTTCGCTTTTTGCTGCGCAAGCTGAGCCTTGGCAGTCTCCATCGTGTTCTTGTAATCTTCGAGCCGCTGCAGCATGTACTGGCGGTCGAATTCCGCAACTGTTTCGCCCTTCTTGACGATGGATCCCGGCTTCACGAGATTCTGCAGAACGAGCGTAAAGTCCCCACCGCCGCCGCTAGGACCACCCAGGCCCGAACCAAGTTCACGAGATGTGGAACCCAAACCATCGCTGCCGACCGAAGCGCTGGTGCCTCCGCCGCTGCTGGCAACCGAATTCCCGCGGGTACCGCCGCCCGAAGAAGCAACACGGCTGGATGCCGCGCGAGTTGCGCCTGAGCCGCCGAATGTTCTTGCCGAGGCTGCCCCTGTCGAAGCTAGCGATCCACCGGCACCCGCTGCTGCGGCTGAACCCGATGCCGCTCCTCCGCCTGACCCGACGCTCGAGCGCGCTCCACCGCCGCCAAGAGCTGGCAGCGCAGCCACGCTTGCCGAATCCATTCCCTGCAAACTAAAGCCGCCCCTGCCACGTCCCGACCGGCTGCCTCGGATTTGAGGCGCAATCAAGGAGACAAACTTCTCCGCCGCCGTCACCCCAGCGAGGCGGATCGTCTTCTCGACAGTGCCGCTTTGCAGAGTTGCCGTTCGAATTCCAATTTTGGCGGCCGCAGCTTCACGCTCAACTTGTTCCTGCTTTTGCCACAGCCAGTAACCGGCCCCGGCAATTGCGACGAAAACAAGCAAAATCACCCATTTGGACGTTGGTCGGCGCTCGTCATCGTGCGACGGAACCGCCTGCGGGCCAAGCGGTGCGGGCTGCGATTCGCTGCCCGGCTTCAGATTAGGCTGCATAAAGGATTTGTTCCATTATGCAAGACGACATTTCCGAAGAAAAGGTTAGCCCCCCGCTAAATCCTTGTAAAGGCTTGCGATTCGCCTCACCTTCGCCTGGCTGCAGCCAGAAACAAGGCGTTGCATTCGGCTTCGAGCACTCCACCGATTAAGGTCGATTTTCGAAACGGCGTTTTCGCTCGCACTTCTTCGGCGCGAATATCGATTTGCCACCAGCCAATGCTTTTGAGAAATGGAATCGAGGTGCCATACACAACGGCCCCGATGCCGGTCCAGGCCACTGCGCCCTGACACATCGGGCAGGGTTCAGCAGTGGTGTAGAGGGTCAGCTTTGTCCAATCGATTTTGGGATGTTTGCGGGCACACTCGTTGATCACGTCGATTTCGCCGTGAAAGGTGGGGTTACGCTCAGACTGGTTCCAGCCTTCTGCCACGATCACACCTGCTGGGTCGACGAGCACAGCAGCAAAGGGGTACTTCTGAACATTCGCGGCCAGTTCGATGGCGCGTCTCATGTATTTTGTATGGTCAAGCGGGCTCATGGCGGTCATTGCGAAACAGGCGCGCCGGGAGAGGCGGCTATTCCAGATTGAGGGATTGCTCACGAATGCGCTCAATCTCAGTTTTGACAGCAAGACCGATTTCGGTGATTTGGAGTCCGAAGTCGCAGGCATTGTTCGATTTTGAGAGGATCGTATTCGTTTCCCGGTTCATCTCCTGCAAGAGGAAGTCGATCTTCTTTCCAGCTTCGCCCCCCTTGGTCAGCAGGTTTTCGAGGTGCGTGCAGTGCGTCAGGAGTCGCGTGATTTCTTCCTCCACATCGCCGCGGTCTGCCAGAAAGGCGGCTTCTTGCGAGATGCGTGCGGGATCAATCGATTGGCCATTCAGTAGATCGTTGATTTTAACTTCGATCTTCTGGCGCAGGATTGGCAGGATTTGCGTGCGCAGCCCGCGCACTTTCGCCGCTTGCGCATGGATGTTCTCGTTGTAAGCGAGCATCTGTTTCGCCAGGGCCGCGCCTTCGCGTTCCCGCTGGACGTTCAGCTCGGTCAGTGCATCCGTGAGAGCGCCGAGAATTGCCTCATGCAAGCTTTCTGAGACTTCGTCTTCCCGTGTTTCAAGCAACATACCGGGGAGACGCAAGGCTTCGTTGAGATCGGGATTCCCCATGCCGGACTGCGTCTCGAACAGATTGCGATATGCATCAAGCAGGGGGCGGTTGACCTCAAACGTTTGTTTGGCCGCCTCGCGCGCCAGTGAGCAGCGAATGTCTACGTGGCCGCGATTGAGTTCCTGTTTGACAAGATTCCGCATGGCACCTTCGACAGGGTCGAAGAAGCTGCTCATGTGAAAGTGGAGATCGAGGGCGCGATGATTGACAGTCTTGAGCGAGACGGTCAACTCGCCTTCGGGGATGGACCGGCGCAAACGCGCGTAGCCAGTCATACTGCGAATGGTCATGAGTTTTCGAGTGTAGCCGATTTTTGGAACTGTAGCTCGTGAAGGCGGGCGTAAAGCCCTCCTTGAGCGAGAAGTTCATCATGGGTGCCCGATTGGACAATCTCGCCGCGCTCCATCACAAGAATGCGATTGGCGCGGCGAATGGTCGACAGACGATGGGCAATCACGATCACAGTGCGTTGTGCCATGAGATTGGCAAGTGCACGTTGCACGAGAACTTCAGATTCGGCGTCCAAGTGGCTTGTCGCCTCGTCGAGAATCAAGATCGGCGCATTGCGCAGCACGGCACGGGCGATCGCCAGGCGTTGCCGCTGGCCGCCGCTCAACTTAACACCGCGCTCGCCAATTCGCGTCTCGAAGCCTTGCGGCATGCGCGCAATGAATTCGTCAGCCAGTGCTGTGCGGGCAGCGGCCTCGACGTCAGCCATCGGGGCACCAGGGCGGCCGTAGCGGATGTTGTTCGCCACAGTATCATCAAACAAGAATGTGTCCTGCGCGACGGTGGAAATCTGGGCGCGCAAGCTGCGCAGAGTGATGTCGCGCAAATCGTGCCCGTCCATACGAATGCGGCCTTCGAGTGGATCGTAAAGCCGGGGCAGAAGGCTGGCAAGCGTGGTTTTACCTGCACCGCTGGGGCCGACCAACGCCACGACTTCACCGGCGGCCACCTTGAGGTCGAGGCGCTTTAGAATATCTAGCTGATCCTCGGCGCTGGTGGGATAACGGAATCGCACACCTTCAAACGCGATCGATTCATGAAATCCTTCAAGAACCTTGGCGGCATGCTGATCCGCCACGCGCGGCTCTTCGTCGAGATACTCGAACACGCGCTGCGCCGAGCCGGTGGCTTGCTGAAAGATATTGTGGATGCCCGTGAGCCGCTTTACGGGCTCGTAGAGCATCAGTAAGGCGATTACGAAGCTGGTGAATTCTCCGGCCGTCATTTGCCCGGCCTGGATTTGTGTGCGGGCGTAACCGATCAGGCCAACGATGGTGAGGGCTCCAAGGAACTCAATCACTGGCGAGGGCAGCGCCTGCTGGGCGACATAACGCAGATTCGACTTACGCAGCAGATCGGCAGCGGCCTGGAAGCGCGAGGATTCCATCGGTTCGGCGTTAAAGGTGCGCACAACCTGTTGCCCGCTGATTGCTTCCTGCAATATGTGATTTAACTGTGCGGCGTCGTCCTGTGCACTGCGCGTGGTGCGGCGGATGCGTTTGCCCAGCCGGGCGGTGGGGATCATCACGAACGGCAGCACAGTGAGCGAAAACAAAGCCAACTTCCAATCGTGGCGAATCAGCACAGCGAGAAGTCCGATCGCAGAAAACGTCTGCCGCAGCCAGTCGGCAAGCATGTGCGAGACAGCCACCTGGATCTTCTCGATATCGTTCATGACGTTCGACATCAGCTTGCCGGTGGAATGCAGCTCAAAAAAACTCGTGTCCTGGCGCAGCAGATGATCGAAAACACGCTGGCGAAGGTCGGTGATGGCGTGGAGGCCGGCGTGATTGATGAGATAGTTCCCGATGTAATCGCACACGCCTTTGAGAGCGAAAACGCCGAGGATTCCCGCCGCAACCAGAGCCCAGACATTCTGCATCTGCGGCGGCAAGATCTGATCGAGCGGAAT
Organism: Acidobacteriota bacterium; assembly: GCA_016870995.1. Lineage (GTDB taxonomy): Bacteria > Acidobacteriota > Terriglobia > Bryobacterales > Bryobacteraceae > Bryobacter. Next base: position 73,592 of record VFZU01000004.1, on the reverse strand, counting down.
CTTCCAATCGAGAAAAACAACTTCAGTCGATTCGGTGGCGGCGGGCGAAAGCACACGATCGAGGAGCGGCTTGATCAGCAGGGCCATGCTCGCCTGGCACAAGCCGACAATCGCCATAAAGAACACACTGGCGGCAAGTGAGGGCCAATAGCGCAACCCCAGACGGAGAACGCGTTTCATGCACTCACTCTAAGGCGGGCCAGCGCTTCGACGGCCTGCGTCGTGCTGATACCTTCCATGCCGTTGGGGGAGTGAAGCACCTGAGCTTCTGTCCGCCAGGGAGCCCAAATGGTTGGATTGGATGGGCCGTACAGAACCGCTACGGGAATGCCAAATGCCGCCGCCATATGCGCCGGGCCGCTATCGTTACCGAAAAAGACCGAGGCGGCCGCCAACAGTGATTTCGTTTTCTTGAGATCGGTCGAGATCTCGACATGCCATGGCTGAAACGGCGCAGGATCATCGCCCGGGCCGCCGATAAAGATAGGCTCCAGTTTGAGAACACGCCGCAGAAATTCGGCTACTTCGAGAAACCGCCGCGCCGGCCAAGTCTTGTCCGCCGCCGAAGCATACGGATGAATCACCGCATAGCCTTCGTCGCGCCAGCGCTTGGAGGTGAACAAACGCGCCCGCGGAATTTCACTCACTGGTACACCCAGATGGAACATTGCGCTCGCGGCATGTTCTGCCGTATGCACGACGCGCTCTTCGCCCAAAATCTGTTGCGCACGCGGGATACGCACGTTGTAAGCCAGCGAGTAACGATAGTGGGCGAAGCCGACACGATATCGCGCCAGGGAAGCGGTGGTCAGCAGCAGGCTGCGAGTGCCCCCATGCAGATTGATGGCCAGGGTTGGCTTCCAGCGGCGCAGCAGCGGACCGCTAGGCACGATGATGTCATCAATGTCCGGGTTTTCTTCAAACAGCGGGATAAAGGGAGGTTCTGAAACAACAGCTAGCCGCAGATCTGACCGGTATTGCTTGAGCAAATGAATCGACGGCGTCGAGAGCACACAATCCCCTAGCGAGCGCAGGCGGACGATCGCCACGCGCGCGCCATCAGGCAAACGCTCGAGGACTTTGGACATCCGCTATTCTTCGATCTTGGCTTCGTCCACCAACATGACCGGAATATCCTCCCGGATCGGATAGACGCGCTTGCAAGCCACGCACTTCAGGCCGGAGCCGTCCTGCTTGAGTTCAAGTTCGCCCCGGCAAGCAGGGCAAATGAGGATTTCGAGAAGTTCCTGACTAATGGCCATCCTGAACTAGTATGGCTTACCAGCGGGGTCCACGGGCAAGCAGCTGCTCCGTATCTTGAGCGGGCGCTGGGCGCGTGAAGTAAAACCCTTGGGCAAAGTGGCATTTCAATTCGCGCAGGGCGGCGAGTTGCTCCAGGCTTTCCACGCCCTCAGCCACCACTTTCTGATTGCGCTGCCCGGCTTTCTGGATGATGTTTCGCACCTGTTCGAGGTTGCGGCCGGTGGCGATGCCACGCACAATCTCGGGCTTGAGCTTCATCGGATTGAGCACGACGGGAAGATCTGAAAGGTGTTCAGGGATTGCCTCATCGTTGAGCTCAATCCGCAGCCATGCTGGGTTGATACCTGAATCGCGGATGATCGACTCGAGAGCCGCAATTCCGCCGGGCGCTCCAAAGTGGCTGCTCGAAAGATTGACGGTGAGAAAGAGTGAGAATCGCTGATTTAGCTCCGCCACTTTTTTGCATGCCTCGCCCAGTACCCAGTGGTCGATTTCGAGAATCAGACCCGAAGCCTCCGCGTCGCTCAAGAACTGATCTGGGGCCAGCAAGCCGCGCTCTGGATGCTGCCATCGCACTAGCGATTCCATGCCGCAGATTTCGCCGGTCTCAAGCGAGATCACCGGATGATAAAACACGCGGAATTGTTCGGGCCGGAATGTCGCGATCGCAACGGGCTCGACCGGGGTTGTAGCGTTTGCCATCGCGCGCGATGCCGCTTGCAACATCGTTTCGCCATTTTCAAAACTACCGTTCGACGACATCGCAAAACCGATCGAACACTCAAAGCCGATCTCTTTGCCCGAGTATTGGAAGGGCCGGGCCAGGCGTAGGCGGATTAGCGCCGCCATTGCATCCAGCTGACTTGCATCCACGCTTGGGATGAGCGCAGCGAATTCATCACTGCCGTGTCGGGCCATAAAACTGCCCGGTGGCAGGCATTCCGAAATGCGTTGCCCAGCCTCTGCCAGAGCCTTATCTCCGCCGCGGGTGCCAAGCGCAGCATTCACAAGGGCGAAGCGCTTCAGATCGATAAACGCCACCGCGAATGCGGCTTGGGGGTGATTCAGTTCTCCGTTGAGACGGTCCAGAAACAAGGCGCGATTGGCCAACCCGGTTACCGAATCGTGGAAAGCCTCAAACAGAAGTTGTTCGTCGAGCTGTTTCTGATCGTGAATGTCCGTCTGCAGGCCAACGAGCCGCGTGGGCTCCCCAGCCGAGTTCCGCATGGCCAAGGCCCGCGTCATCATCCAGCGATAGGCGCCGCCTCGCGTGCGGGCACGATATTCAACTTCAAGATGCTCCTGCTGGCCCTTCAAATGAGCCGCGATGCGGCCCCGCAGCATGCTGAGGTCATCCGGATGAACGAGCATGTACCACTCGCCAAGGTCGCCTGTGATCTCTTCGTCAGCGTAGCCAAGCATCTCTTTCCAGCGGGGTGAGAAGTAGACTTCATCGGTACGCAGATTCCAATCCCAAAGACCTTCCGTCGAGTTGAGAGCCTCAAGGGTGCGGGTCTTGTCCTCAGCGGCCAAGGCATCGATGGCCGACTTCTTGGCGGTGATGTCGCGATGGATCGCTACCGAACCTGTGGCCGTGGCTGCGATCGAAACTTCCTGTACGATTTCGCGCCCTATGGGCGTGAAGTTCGAGATTTCGCCCTTCCAGTGACCTTGACGGTCCAGCTCAGCAAAGACTTTCTCGCGAGCCGGAACCTGCAACCAGTCCGGCTGTATCTCGCTCAGAGTTTTCCCAGCGGCCTCGATGGCCGTAAAGCCATAAAGCGCTTCAGCGGCCCGGTTCATCCAGGTCACCCGGTGTTCATTGTCGTAGATAAGAACCGGGTCGGCGATCGCGTCCAGAAGATCGTTGCCCGAGGTGCTTTTTGCCGCCTCTTTCACCGGTTCTTTCGCAATCAATGCAAAGCTTGGTGTGCCTTCGATCGGAGTCACTTTCGACGTGAAGCTGGGAGGGATCGCAGCGATGGATTGTCCGATGAATTGCGCGGGCTCAAGACCGAGCAACGACCGAACCGCAGGGTTGATGTATTGCACGTTCGAGTTGACATCGAGAATGGCCATGATGTCTGAGGCGCTATCGACCAGTGATCGGAACATTGTTTCGCGCTCAGCGAGTGCTTCCTGCTCCAGATGCTCGCCGGTGAGATCGGCCATGAAGCTCATGAACTTCGTTCCGGTACCGTCGCTTAATGGTGCGGTCCATACAGCGAGATCAAGGCGCTTGCCTGTTTTCTTGGCGATGCGCAGATCTTGTCGCGTCCAGGAGCCAGGCGTTGGAAACTGCACTCCCAGTGGTGTCGCCTGCCCAACCATTTCGGCAGCGGTGAAGCCAGTGACCGTTTCTGCCTGTGGATTCCAGTGGAGAATTTGCCCGGTGATGTCGAAGATCTGTATCGGCAATGGGGCCGAGCTGATGAGTTGTTCAAGCTGGGTAGAAGCTGCTGCGACTTTTGCCGAAGGGACATCCGCACGATGGAAGGAAACCACCCAATGCGTGGTGTTTGCATGGCTATCAGTAATGGGCTTAGCGCGGAGCTGAACGTCCACGGCGACCTGGGCCTTGTGCCACAGCCGGATTCGCGAATCGGTTCCGGCGTCCTGCCCGAATAGATCATTCAGGAAAAGCGTTTTGGGTGATTTGCCCAGAAGTTCTTCGGCCGCGAATCCGGTAAGCGAGGTCAAGGCAGGATTCACAAAGAGAATTACCATGCCGCCGCCCATGACCTTCTTCGCCTCGGCGACTAGAATCGCTTCGTCGACGCTGGCAATGGTGGCCTCCCATACCCGCAGCCTTTCTTCGATCTTCCGCCGGTTTTCAGCGGCATCAGGAATCAGAACTGCCGGTTTCACCGCAGACCTGCGTCCCGCCATGTAAACAAGCCCTGTCAGCAGCAGTGCCACACCGATGCCTCCAAGCAGTATCAGATCGGCCAGCTTTTCGTTTGCCCTCTGCGCATCGGGATTAGGCCAGAGCCGCATCTTCCAACTGGTTCCAAAGACCTTCAAGGACCCTTGATGTTCCCAGTCGAGGGCGCCGTTCTTCGGCAGCCCGCGTTGATAAATCGGCTCGTATCCATCGACAAGCTGGATTGAGTAATCGGTGGCCAGCAAGCGGTCGAACACGAAATCCATCAGCACTTGCAGGTGAAACACTCCCACCAGTGCACCCTTCAGCTTGCCGTCGACCACCGCCGGCACGTAAGCCGCAAAGGCCTTACCGCGATCCGCGACCAGGATTGCGTCGCTGATGCGGGTTTTGCGTTGCTCCGCAACGACAGTCAGAAGCTCCTGGCGATTCTCCTTGACCAGGTTATGAAGCTTGATCACGGCAGGTTCGTAAACCGTAGGTAGTGACCATTCGATCTTCCAATCGCGTACCTGCGTGGAATCATTCTCGATCCATGCCACGGAAAGGAGGCTGGGGTGTTCCTCAAGGATCTGCCGGACATCGTATTCCCATTCCTCGCGCGTCATGTTCGGCCGGATCCGCCATTTGGAAGCCATGGCTTGTATTGCGTTCAGCTCGAGGTCGAGTTCGGCCTGCACCCGATCCTGCAAACTCCCGGACGCACTGACCAGCAAGGTCTTGGCACGGCGCGTTTCCTGTCCGCGTAAGAACGACCACATCGGCAGCGTTGCGCCGATGGTCAGTACGAACACGACGACCATGATGAGCCAGAGCCCGGGTTTAAGGGTAATCTTCATCCGAGAATACAGACGGTACTTTGATTGTAGGAGCCTCGGACTCGCATCAGCTATAGAGAAAAAGTTTCCTTTCGCGTAGTACGGCGGGTTTGGTACTAATCCGAGTCTAGGCGCTCGGTAAGCTATTCCAGCCAGCGGCTAACTGAAGCGGCATTGATTTTCGTCAATAGGTTCCAGTGTTCGGCCAGCTGGGATCGCTCTACGCGCAGCTGGCTGCGCAGCTCTTCAGGCATATGACGATTGGCCAGAGGTGCTTCCGCTGCAAGTCGAGCTGGCTCAAGCTGTTCCAACAGTTGTGCAAGATCTGCCGTCGCTCGTACTTCCGCGGTCAAAGCAACGAGAAAGCCCAGTTGGTTTTGTAGATTCAACAACTTCACCTGAGCACAGAGCCAATCCACCGCAAGCCCGCTAAAGCGACTCAGCAACCACGGCAACCCCTCAACAAGGCGCACATCGGGACAACTCTTGCGTAGACACTCGAGCACCAGCACTGTTGGATTCATCAACGGGCCATCGGAAAGGTGGGCAAATCCCGGATAACCCAGCCGCGCCAGACCACTCGCCAGAGCATCGTCATCCAACTCTGCCACGGACAGCACAAGCGGCAACTGCGTCGGATCCGTCCCAAATTCTTTGGCCAACCTGTTCAGGAACTTTGCGGTCAGCGGCCGACGACCGCTTTCCAGCAACGACAAGTAGGACTGAGACACACCGATACGAGCCGCATAATCGGCCTGGTTGAGATTTAGACTTTGCCGGTGATTTGCAGGCACGATTTGTCATAAATTATTACACTGCAGACCCTGAACAAGACCGCTCGACAATCGTCGTGCACTGCGAGAAGATATAAGATATGGCCGAAACGAAGCTTGCTGCCCGCGTCAACGCGAATTTTGTAATCCCGGACGATCCGGATCTGTCCACCTACCGCTTCATCATCGTCGCCGCCAAGCGTGCGCGGCAGTTGCAGGGTGGCCAGCGCTCTTTTCTGCCCACCATGTCGCGCAAGTCTACTGTGGTAGCCATGGAAGAAACCCGTCGCGGTCTCGTCCAGTACCACATCCCCGGCGTCACCGAACCGGCTCCCGACGACACCATCTAACAAGCCATGCCCCAGGAAGGCCCGGCGCCGTCGAAGCCCCCTCGCATTATTCTTGGAATCGGTGGGGGGATTGCCGCCTACAAATCCGCAGAACTGGCCAGGCTGCTGGTCCAACGCGGTTACTCCGTTCAACCCGTGATGACCGAATCGGCGACCCGATTCATCACCCCGCTCACTCTCGCCTCGCTCACTCACAGCAAAGTTATTACCGGCCTGTTCGCTTCTCCTGAAGACGCCTCGGCAACTCTTTCGAGCGCTATAGAACATATTGATGTCGCCCTTGAACACGACATCCTGGTTGTGGCTCCGGCCACAGCCAACCTTCTCGCGCAGTTTGCCCAGGGGTTAGCCTCCGACTTTCTCACGACCACGCACCTTGCCTTCACCGGCCCAGTTCTGCTTGCCCCGGCCATGAACACCAACATGTGGAATCATCCCGCTACGCAGGCCAACCTCAACTTGCTTGCCAGCCGTGGCTATCACTTTGTCGGGCCCGACGCGGGCGATCTCGCCTGCGGCATGGTGGGCCCAGGCAGGCTCGCCGACCCAGCTGCGATTGCCGATGCCGTCACCGCTTTGTGGAACCGTAAGCGGGATCTCGAAGGGGAAACAATTCTGATTACGGCCGGCCCGACGCAGGAAGCCATCGACCCCGTCCGGGTCATCGCAAATCGTTCCTCTGGCAAGATGGGCTACGCGATTGCCGAAAAGGCTGCTGCGCGCGGGGCGCGCGTCATTCTCGTCAGCGGGCCTGTGGCGATCCCTGCTCCGCCGGGAGTGGAACTGGTTCGTGTTGAGTCTGCCGAACAGATGAAGAATGCCGTGTTGCAGCACCTCGAACCGGCCTCGATCTTCGTTAGTGTGGCGGCAGTTGCAGATTACCGGCCAGCCAACCCAGCTGACCAGAAGATCAAAAAAACCGCGTCCCTGTTGTCGATCGAACTCGAACCGACTACCGACATTCTGGCCGAGGTGGGCCGCAACAAAGGGGACCGCCTTGTCATCGGTTTTGCCGCTGAAACGCAAAATCTGGCTGCTGAGGGCAAGCGCAAGCTCGAATCCAAGAATTGCGATATGGTTGTGGCCAATCGCGTCGGCCCTGACGGAACCGGGTTTGAAGGCGATGATAATGAAGTACTGCTGATCACTCGCAACAAGGAACCGAAACCCGTGCCGCGCGCCTCCAAAAGGGAGATCGCGGGGCACATCCTCGACGCCATCACCGATCTGCGGCTCAGCCGGAAGGCCGCTGAATTATGAGTCCCGAGCAAATCCGCCAGTATCTCGAATACTTTCAGGATCTCGGCATCCAGCAGCTCTCGATCCCCAAACAGGGCGCCCCCGTGGTGCCTGCTCCACCACCTCCGACAACCGCTCCCGTCATGGAACTCATTCTCCCCACTCTCGCCCCAGAGGGCGACACCCTCGCTGCCATTCGCGATGAGATTGGCGATTGCAAGCGTTGCCGATTATGCCAGGGCCGCAACAAAATCGTCTTTGGGTCTGGCAATGAACAAGCGCGCCTTGTGTTTGTGGGCGAAGGCCCCGGTGCGGACGAAGACGAGCAAGGGCTTCCATTTGTCGGCCGTGCCGGCCAACTGTTGACCCAGATGATTGATGGCACTGCCGCCAAAGACAACCTTCCGCTCCGCCGCGACGATGTCTACATCTGCAATGTGGTGAAGTGCCGCCCGCCCGAGAACCGTGCACCACAACCCGACGAAATGGAAATCTGCGGGCAATTTCTGTTCCGGCAACTCATGGTTCTCAAGCCCAAGGCGATCTGCGCCTTAGGCGCTACGGCGGCCAAGGCGCTCCTCAACACGAAAGAGGGTGTCACCAAGATGCGCGGCAATTGGCAGCGTTGGCACGGCATCCCGCTCATGGTCACCTACCATCCCTCTTACCTGCTTCGCGCCTACAATGCGGAAGCGAAGAAAGAAGCCTGGCTTGACTTGCGCAAGCTGTTCCACTTTTTGCTCGACGACTCGCGCACCGACCCGGAATAACCCATGGCAAAAGGTTTATTCCTCAGCATCGAAGGCATCGATGGTAGCGGCAAGTCTACTCAGCTCGCACACTTAACCAAGCGGCTTGAAAGAGAGTCGATCTCCTATCTCCTCAACTGCGAGCCCGGCGGCTCTCAAGTCGGCAACCTGATTCGAAAGATCCTCCTCGATCCGGAAAATCCGGTTTTTCCCACCGCCGAATTACTGCTCTACTTCGCCAACCGTGCGCAGAATGTGGATGAACAGATCTGCCCTGCCCTTGAAGCCGGCAGGCTGGTGATCTCCGATCGCTACACAGATTCGACACTCGCGTATCAAGGTCATGCAAGAAGCCTTGGCCAATCGCTGGTGAACCAACTCCACCAGATTGCCTGTCGTGGTACCGAGCCGACGCTCACGCTCTACCTGCGTATCCGACCAGAGGTGAGCGCCAGCCGCCTGAGTCATCAAAAGAAAGACCGGCTCGAATCAGAAGGTGCCGCTTTCCACCACCGAGTCTTTGAGGCCTATGAGGCTCTCGCCGAGGCCAATCCGCAACGAATCGTCACCATTGATGGTGAGCGCTCCGAAGCCGTGATCGCCGCCGACATCTGGTCCATCGTCATGGAAAGATGGAATCAGCGTGATTCGTAATTTCTACGGCAATCCGGAAGCTGTCGAAACTCTCACTGAGATGTTGGCGACAGACCGCATCCCGCAAACGATCCTGCTTTCAGGCCCTGCAGGCGTGGGTAAAGCTACGCTGGTGCGGCGATTCGCTGAAGTGATTCTTGATGCGAACGAAGCCGACTTGGCCAAGATCGAAAATGACGACCTCTTCTTGCCCCACAACGTGGAACTAACTTCGGAGAGGGAAAAATTGCCTAGCGACAAGCGCGCCGACGACCCTTTCTTCCTTGCCTCGCATCCTGACTTTCTGACGTTTGCCCCCGACGGCCCCTTGCGCCAGGTATCGATCCAGCAAATCCGGCTGCTCAAAGATCACGCGCGCATGAACCCCTCCAAGGGCAAGCGTCGCGTGTTCCTGATCGATCAAATTGACCGCGCCAACGAGCAGGCCGCAAATTCGCTGCTCAAAGTACTCGAAGAACCACCCGACCACCTCATCATCTTCATGACGGCCGAGAACCCCTACGACTTGCTGCCGACGATTCGTTCTCGTTCTGTCAACATCCGTATGCACCGGTTGCCCGAAGCAGATATTGCAAGCTTTCTCTCCACCCGCGGCCTGGACTCTCCTGACCGACGGGCCCGCCTTGGTAACGGCTGCCCGGGCGCGGCCGCCTCGATCGATCTCGAGCAGTTCGACAAGCGACGCGCGGCCATGCTCAATTTGCTTGAAGTATCCAGCCGCCGAGCCCCTTTCGGCGCATGGCTGAAGACGGTCGATGCCATTACCGCATCGAAATCCGAAAAGCTCGAATACTACCTCGAAGTGCTTTTTCTATTGCTCGAAGACGTGCTGCTGGTCGCCCACGGCATGGATCACATTCGCAACCCAGACCTTGCACGCCAACTTAAAGCTATCGCTGATGCGGTGAGCCTCAAATGGATGCGTCGGGCTGTCGAATTGACTGACGAGATGAACCGCTTGCTCCGCCGGAATATCCAGAAGGGCATTGCTCTCGATGCCTTTGCCATTGAACTGCGGGAATTGGTCCCAGTCGGGGCTTAGTATAATTGACGAATAAGGAGTCATACCTTGGATACACCCATTCGCCGTGGTTTGCGGGCCCCACTCTCCGAGACGAGAGATAAGCCTCACTCGGCGGCTAAGTCTGCTCCGTCCGCAGCCCCCAAAAAACAGATCCCACCGGATCAAACCAACGCTGAAAACTTCTATTACATCAAGCAGATGAACACCAAGACCCCCATGGTGATCGTTCTCAAGGATGGCGAAATCCTGCACGGTGTCATTGAGTGGTACGACAAGGGTTCGCTGAAGGTCAACCGCGATGGTGCGCCCAATCTGCTCGTCTACAAGTCCAGCATTAAATACATGTATAAGGATGAGGACGAGGACGAAAGCTAGTAATCCCCGGCCTTTAGTTTTGCTTTCATTTCAAGGCGATACGCGCGGCGGGCTCCCGCCTGTTCGTATCGTCTTTTCTCTTCTTCGGTCTCCGGGATCAGCTCGGCCACCGGCAGCTTGCCGCCTTTACCATCCACCGCCACAAACGTCAGATAGGCCGATGTTGTGTGGCGAACCTGCCCGGTCATCAGGTTCTCGACGATCACCTTGACGCCCACTTCCATCGATGTCTTCCAGGCGCGGTTCACCGAGCTGCGTACAATCACCAGCTCGCCAATCTGGATCGGGTGCAGGAAGTTCATGTAATCGACCGAGGCGGTTACAACTGGCGAGCGTGCATGCCTGCTGGCGGCGATCGCCCCCGCAATATCCACCAGGTGCATTACGCGGCCGCCGATCAGATAGCCCAACGGATTGGCGTCATTCAACAGCGCGAGCTCAGAGATCTCCGAGATGCTTTCCTTGACGGTGCGGCCCTCCGTGGGTGGGGTTCCGCTTGTTTCGAGCTTCCAGCCTGACATATTGATTCGACGCTACCATGAGAACAGTGTCAAACCGTATTGCAACCCTTGAGAATCTTCTCGCCCAAGCCCCCACCGACAGCCGCCTCCGCTACATGCTCGCGAGCGAATTCAAGAACGCGGGCCAACTCGAAGAAGCCATCCGGGAGTTTCGCGCCATTCTCGCAGCGGACGCATCCTACGGGCCGGCCTACTATCACGGCGGACAAACCCTGGAGAAGTTGAACCTGATCGATGAGGCGAAGGTCATGTACGCAGCGGGAATCGACGCTACACGCAAGTCCGGCGATGCCCACACCCGCGGCGAACTCGAAGCTGCGCTCTCGATCCTGGGCTAAACGGCCGCCGCAGCGGCTCGATGCTCGTCGCGGCTCGGCCGAATCCGCTGCGTGGAAGTACCAGCGTCGATGTAATCGAGCCCCATCTTGCGCAGCACTGCGCTTTCAATCGCTCCGCGCATCGCTGGCGAGGCCTCCAGCGCTTCTCGAGCCTGCTCCCGTCCCTGCCCCAGCCGCTGTTCGCCAAAGCTGTACCAGGACCCGGCCTTGTTGACGATTTCCGATTCCACCGCCGAGTCGAGAATTTCGCCCAAACGGTCAATCCCGATGCCAAAGCGGATCTCAAACTCAACTTCGCGGAACGGAGCTGCCATTTTGTTCTTCACTACTTTGACCTTGGTCCGGTTTCCGCGAATTTCGTCTCCATCCTTCACTGCAGTCATCCTACGCACCTCCAGCCGCTGCGAGGCGAAGAACTTCAGTGCCCTGCCGCCTGTCGTCGTCTCAGGGCTCCCAAACATCACCCCAATTTTTTCGCGAATCTGATTGATGAAGATAATCGTGCAATTGTTCTGCGCCGTGAGCGCCGTGAGCTTGCGCAGCGCCTGGGACATCAGCCGGGCATGCACGCCCACAAAGGCATCGCCCATCTCACCATCCAACTCCGCCTTCGGCACTAGCGCCGCCACGCTATCGATCACCACCAGATCGATTTGCCCGCTGGCCACCATCGATTGTGCAATGTCCAGCGCTTGCTCGCCGTAATCGGGCTGGGACAACAGCACTCGTTCCGGATCTATTCCGAGCTTGTAGGCGTAGTTCGCATCGAGCGCATGCTCCACATCGATGAAGCCCGCATAGCCGCCCAGCTTTTGCGTCTCTGCGATCACATGCAGGGCGAGGGTCGTCTTGCCGGACGATTCCGGCCCGTAGATTTCAATCACGCGCCCCCTCGGCAATCCCCCACAACCCAACGCATGGTCCAGCATCACCGATCCGGTCGGGATCACCGGCGTCGATTCCGCCGAGCGTGAACCCATCACAACCACAGATCCAGCTCCGTTCTTTTTCTCAAGCTGCTGGGCAATCACCGCCAGGGGAGAGAGTGTTCTCGCGTTCATGCCGGACTAGTGTGGCCGGAACAATTTTTCTCTCAAGATTCTTTCTGCGCAGTCGAAATGTTAGGTAGAAGCGGCGGAGCAGCCCCATGAGCCTTACACCCTTAACATTTTCGGGAGTCAGCAGTTATTCGGCCGACTTTCAGACGATCCTGAAGCGCGTCGTTACCATTGCCTCTTTTCCTCTCACACAGTTAAAGAACGAGCAGGCCGATATCGCCACCAAGCGCCAACTCACCTCTGAGCTCAACAGCAGCATGAAGCTTTTTGGTAGCCGGCTGCAGAATCTCAAGGACATTGCGGGCAACCGGGCAGTGTCGGCATCCAGCTCCAACACATCCAAGCTCACGATCGACTCGGTGAACACAGACATCCTCACCAACTACAACATTACGGATGTGATCTCGACGGCCAAAGCTGCTTCAGAAACTTCAGTCAGCTCTTTCGCGAATTCCGCAACCACACAAGTTTCGGCGAGCGGCAATGTGCGCCTCAAGGTAGGCACCACCGGTTACGACATCAGTCTTGCGAGCGGGCAGAACAACCTTCTCGGGCTTCGGGACAAGATCAATACTCTCGGGGTAGGAGTGACGGCTTCCATTCTCACCGTTGACGCGAACACGAACTACCTGAGTATCACGGCCAACGGTGCGGGAGCCAACGCACTCACCCTCAAAGAGGACCCCAACGGAGCCAATACAGACCTGCTCACGGCCACAAATCAGGGCAGTGACCTGCAGTTCAAGCTGAACGGTGTATCGGTCAGTCGCAAATCCAATCAAGTCAACAACCTGGTGCCTGGTGTCACCTTCTCGATCAAGCAAACCACAACGAGCGGCGAGACGCTTACCATTGGGCTCTCGAGCGACCGCTCAAAACTATCGGGCGCGATCAGTGGCTTCATCGATGCCTATAACGCGCTTCAGGACAAAGTGAATGGCCAGGTGGGCAAGACAGCTGGTTTGCTAAGCGGCGACTATCTGGTGCGCGAGGCGCAGGACATCCTGCGAAAATCTTCGAGCTTCAGCATCGGGCAAGGCACCATCAAGAACTGGTCCGACCTTGGCGTCACCTTTTCATCGAGCGGCACCATCAGCTTCGATAGCGGCGTGTTCAACTCTCTCGGGGAGCAAAATCTTCGCGATGCGTTCGATTTTTTCAAGGCCGAAACAGGTTTGGGGTCGCTTGAGCGGCAAGTGAGTACCTTCAGTGAGGACGTCACCGGCCTGGCCGGCGTCCAGCTTGCCCAATATGACAAGTCCGATCGCAGGATCGATGATCAAGTCGCCAGTCTCGAAGATCGAATCAATGTAATTCAGCAAAACTATCAGGCAAAGCTTCAGGCTGCTGACGTTTTGTTGTCGCGCTTTGAATCCCAGCAGGGCATCATCAAGGCTTCTGTGGACAGCTTGAATCTGGTGCTCTACGGCAAGCGAGAAGGCTAGTTGACCCTCGCATCGCTGCTTGACGAGCTCTCAGAGCTCGACCGCAACCCAACCCACGACTACCTTTCCGCACGCGAACAAGCCATCGCCGCCATTGCTGCTGCCTGTTTGGCGGATCCCGAAGCGGCTGCACAACACTTGCCGTTATTGAACCAGGCTTTAGCACGCACGGCTCAGCTTCGCGTAGCTGCCGAGCAGGAGCGCGCCGAGATCCAATCCGCGCTGCGATCCCTCAAAGCGCACCTCCAACAGCTAAAGTCCTTTTCAGTGCCGGCAGCTGCAGATGAGCCCCTCCTCAACCGGCTCGCCTAGGCGCGTGCATTCGAGGCAGGCACCACTTCTCTAACGGAATTAGCTCTATCTCCCGCCACGAACTCAAGAAACTGCCGCATCGAGTGCAATCTACCCTCTTCCCTCAAAACGCACCTGCACCAACTAGATTCCACATAACCATTGACAGCCGCAGATGAGCCCCTCCTCAACCGACTTACCTGGGCAAGCTCATTGAGAGCGGACTCCGCTACTCGAACCAAGCTGGATCTTTCTCCCGCGATCAGCGAAAGGGGCAGCCTCACCGCAATCGACTCTACCCTGCTTTCCGCTCAAAACACACCTGCGGCAGACCGAGCCCATTTTCAGGACCAGCTGCCACAGATATGCCCCTCCTCAACAGGCTTGCTTAGGCAAGCTCATTCAGAGCGCGCTTCACTTCTCTCACCACACTCGACCAATCTCCCGCGATCGGCTGACGGAACAGCCGCATCGATGGATACCAAGGCGAGTCTTCCCGATACAACAACCAGCGCCAGTCCGGTGCATAGGGCAACAACGTCCACACGGGTTTGCCCAATGATCCAGCCAGGTGCGCGACGGCCGTGTCCACCGAGATCACGAGATCAAGGCCTTCGATAGCCGCCGCCGTCTCGGCGAAGTTGCCGAGCAACGGTGCCAAATCGAAAATACCTTCCGGTATACGCGTTCCCGCGCCACCCTTCTGCAAACTCAGAAACTGGAATCCAGCCGTATTCAACAAGGGTGCCAGCACGCTCAGCGGTAGGGATCGATTGCGATCATTGCGGTGGTTCGGATTGCCTTGCCACACCAGACCGACGCGTCGGCCCGTCTGGGGAAGCTCCGCATAGAGCTTGCTCCAGTTTGCCCTTCGTGCCTCATCCACTTTGAGATAGGGAACCTGATTCGGAATGGTTTCGAGTCGGGTCTTGAAACAGTAGGGCAAGCTGGGAAAGGGAACCTGCCAATCCACCGGGTCGAGGGCTTCAATCTCACTCACGCAACGCTCCAGCCCATCAATCGAGGCGAGCAACGGCTGAATCGCCGGCTGGCAGAATAGATGGACCTTCATTTCGGCTTCAACGAGAAGTCGAACATAACGCGCAAAGTGGATGGAATCTCCAAAGCCCTGTTCGGCGTGAACCAGGATGTTCTCACCCGGACGCAGTTTGCCGTCCCATCGCGGGATCTTCCAATCCCACTTCTCGATTTCTCGCTGCGCCAGTCGATGTTCGTAGCCGACCCAGCCACGGGAAAAATCTCCCATCAGCAAGGCAGCCAGCCCGAGGTTCATCGGCGCTTCCCGATGCGAAGCATGGATTGCCAGCGTTTCAAGATATTGGTTCTGCGCCTCAGCCAATCGGTTTAGCTTGAGGTAGCAGTTACCGAGGTTGTTGTGGGCCTCGCTAAAGCCAGGATCGATCGAAACCAGACGCTCATTAATCGTCACGGCTTCCTGCAGACGTTCTTCTTCCTGCAGCAAAACCGCGAAGTTGTAAAGTGCATCGCGATAGTCCGGCTTCACCAGCAGCGCACGCCGATAGCTGGATTCCGCCGCTGAGAGATTGCCTGCGGCAACTTCAAGCAACGCGAGGTTGTTCCAGGCTTCGGCGTATGTCGGACTAATGGTCACAGTTTGCTCATAGGCTTTTCGTGCTTCTGATGGCCGATTCTGCCTGGCGCGCGTGACGCCAAGATTGAACCAGGCTTCCGCATGGCGTGGCGATTGCGCCACCAGCAGTTCGTAGTTGCGCGCCGCCCTTTCGTTTTCGCCTTGCAGATGAAGCAAGTTGGCATAAGCCCAGCGCAGGTCTGCACTCGAGGGTTCGCCGACAAGTGCCTGGCCAATGCAGGCCGAAGCGCTGCGATAGTCTCCCAGCCGGGCAAATGCTTCGCCCAAATGGGCGCAGTAGGCCGGCACGGGACCATCGAGCTCGATCGCTTTTGTGAAGAGTTCAATCGCCTCACCAGAGGACTGGTGGTCCAAGGCGATGATTCCCAAAGCGTCGTAAGGGGCTCCGTCTTTTTGATTGGTTTCGAGCCTGCGGAGGAGCCGCTCTCCCTTGGCTTCGATTTGTGCGGTGTTCATCCTGGGTAGCTCCTTTGAGACTGAAGACGAACGCTCCCTTGCGGCCAGACCAGGTTGCCTGGCCGCCGGGAGCGCTCGCTACTTCAGTTAACGGTTACTAGGAACTATCCCCGGAGGAGACTCAGAACCTGCTGAGGAGCCGAGTTGGCCTGCGCCAGGGCGGCGATGCCGGCCTGCAGCTGGATCTGGGCTTTCGACAGGTTAGCCGCTTCTTGTGCGAGATCCGCATCACGGATCCGGCTTTCGCTAGCGGCCAGGTTGGTCAGCTGGCTTTGGGCCAGGTTCACGGCAAAGCTGAACTGGTTCTGACCGCGACCGACAACGGCTTGGGCATCGCCCAAGGCCGAGACGGCGTTGGCCAGAGCCGTTACTGCGGCTTCCGCAGCAGCCTGCGTGTCGATTGTGGAGTTGGCACCAGTGCCAACCACCGCCGACTTGTCGATTCCGCCGGTCGGCTGGGTGAAGCCAGTGCCGCCGGCCGTCGAGCCGATGGCCACTTCAAAGCCCTTCACTGTCGACAGGAACCTGATCTTCTCAGCCCCGCCCGTGTTCTCCTTCACAGCAAAGATGCGCTTCAACGTATCGTTATTCGATTGCTGCAGCGAATCGTTGATCGCCTTCACGGCTTCGTCGATCGAACGGCCCGAGCGGCCCGATCCATCGTTGCGAAGTGTGACGCTCAAGCTCTGCTTGGCGCCCGTTGCATCGCTCGCCGTGACGCTGACGATCTGGTCGTCGCCACCGTAGGCAATCGGATTAAAGGTCAACGAGCTGGTGGAGTCTGCTCCGCCGGAGTTCACGGTCGCGCTCGTCGCAGAAGCCCCCTGCGCCGTTGTGCCCGTAAAGCTGGATCCGGCGATGCCAAAACCAAAATTGGTGTTGCCAAAGGTCGTCAGCCGGAAGTTCGTGCCGTTGTTAGAGGCAATTGTGAGTTGGTTCGTCGTAAAGCTTGCCGCCAAACCCGCATTGCGCAATTCACTGTCGTTAGCGATCGCGGTGTTAATCTGATTGGCCAGATCAGTCTGGATCGTAGCGGTCGAGTTGCCTTGGCCGGTTTGTCCAATCGTCAAACCCAAAGCCGTGGCGGCGTTTGTGGCACCACCCGTCACAACGATCGACGAATCCGCGCCTGTCGATGACGAGCGCAGCCGCAGCTTCGCACCAGCTCCCGTTCCGACGATATCCGCGGTGCCGGCTCCACCAAGCGCGAGATTGATGTCAGCAGCGATGTCTTCAATGGTGTCCAAATTCGTCAGCGTGATGTTAGTCGTCGCCGCGCCATCGATGGTGAGCCGCAGATTCACGTTCGCGCCGAGAGTGATCGCGCTAGAACCGATCGCTGTGCCCGTCACCTGGCCAACATCGGACAGTGCCGTCACATTGATTGCGTTCGAAGAGCTCGCCCCACCGTTCAGCGAAATCTGGAAACTGCCAGTGCGTGTCGAATTGCCCGCTGCAAACGCTCCGGTGTAGTTGCTGCTCGCGGTGATGGTCGAGTAATCGAAGGCGGCACTCGAATCGGCCGTGAAGGCGCCGAGCCCAAGCCTGTTCTGCGTATCGCCGGTCACCGACACCTGGAAGGTCTCCCCGCTCGCACTCTCGAACACAAGGTTGTTTCCAACACTTGAGCTGCTCAACGTGATCCCAGCAGCCTTCAGCGCGCTGTTATTCGCCACGCGGCTGGCCAGATCGGTCACTACGCTGTTCACCGTCGTCGTACCCGCGGTGATCGCATTCAAGTCAATGTCAACCGGGCTCTGCAACCCGCCACCCTGCACCCGAACCTTAATGCTGTCCGAGGTCAAGAACACATTGTTGTTGGCAACAGTGCCTGCCGTGAGTCCCAGCAGCGCGTAAGCGTTGTTGGAAACTGTATTCACGGCAACCGTATCGCCTGCGTTGTTGGCGGTGAACACCAGTCGGCCGCCATCGAGGCTAGCCGTCAACTTGTTGGCCAGAGTTCCAGCTGCAATCTTGTCATTGATATCCTCCACCAAGCGTTCCTTGGTGATGGCCGTCCCCTCGTTCAGGGTGATGCTCGCCGTAACCCCGTCCACAGTGAAATTCAACACATTGTTGGTGTTGAGAACTGTTCGTGTCGCGTTTGTGTCGGTGGAAACATAGTTGGCTCCCCCAGCAACGGCGCGAGCGCCCTGCACTCGGGTCTTCACGTCGGCACCGGTTGATTCCGAGGCTGCCGTTGCCGCCGTTGTGCTCAGGCCAAGGCCAACCGAGAGAGCCGTCGAGCTGATCTGCACCTTTGAATCGGCAGTGTTGCTCTTTGACTTAATGACAACCTGATTGCCTTCGAGATAGGCAACACCCTTGGCGGAAAATCCCGAATCTTGATTCAACTGGGCCACGATCGAACCCTTCGAAGTGGTGCCACCCGAACCGTTGTCAGCGATGACAACGTTGAAGGAAGATCCTCCGTCGAAAGCAATGGAAAGCGTATCGGCACCAGCTGGTTCCGTATTGAAGCTCACCGCCGTGTCGCTCCCCGTCAGGCTCGCGTTGCGTTCAAACTTGCCCAACAGGGCGTTTGCGGTTCGATCCCCGGCTTCCACCTGGAAGGCGGTGGTCGCAGAGGTGAAGGCAACTTGTTGGCGTCCGGAGGAATCCGTCACAACCGAGGCCTTGATGTTGGCGTTCTTCAAGGCCGTGGCCGCCTGGGTGCCACCATTTGCGGCGCCATCAATGGCTGCGTTGATTCGCGCCACGAGATCGGAAGTACCCCCAACGGCGTTGGTGTTGACGTCAATCTCCACACCGGCACCGGAGAATCCGGGGCCACGCAGCGTGAACCGCGTAGTGTTGGCTGCTCCCTGCGAATTCGTGTTGCTAGTGTTGGCCAGGATCTGCGAAAGCGAGGTCGTGGACGAACCCGAGCCAATATCCGTTGCGTCGGTACCCTTGGCCTGCACACCCTTGAGACCGAGGCTTTGTGAGTCCACAGTCGAGCGCGACAAGTCCAACGAAGCCGAACCGTTCGTGATCGCCGAAATTCCGTTCGAAGTCTTACCACCACCGATGAAAACCGCAAGCGAACGCGCAAAGCTACCGCCCGTGTTCAGGCCAATGGCCTGCGCCTGGCGGTCAACTTCCTGCAGTACGGAAGTAAATTCGCTGTTCAGCACCGAGCGAGAACCCGTAAAGGTGCCAGAGGCCGACTGTGTAGCCAGAGTACGAGCACGATCGAGAAGCTTCGAGATGTTGTTGATGCCACCGTCGACGATCTGCAATTGGCTCAAGCCGTCATTGGCGTTACGGATACCTTGGGTAAGCACAGCCTGGTCGCTGCGCAGTCCGTTGGCAATCGCAAGACCTGCGGCGTCGTCGCCCGAGTTTACGATGCGCAGGCCGCTGGTGACGCGGTTGATCGTCTTACCCTGAAATTCACTCGTGTTGTTGATGTAGCTCTGCGCCTGAAGGGACGCAATGTTGGTATTTGATGAGAAAGCCATGATTCACTCCGTTGTTTCTGTGCACCCAGAGGTCCTCTCCGGGAGAGTGGCCTTGCACCACCTCGGCAGGGTTGCTGATAAAGGCCATATCGGAACCGTGTGGTTCAACTTGAAACAGAAAATCGCCTTAGAGGCGAGGACTTAATCCTGTTTTGGAGGGGGGGGTCAGGCGCAGCCGCTTCGAGGCTTGTTCAAGCGCTTTGTCTTCCACGGTTTGCGCTGAATCGAGGTTCGTGTCCCGCGTCGCCGCAATCTCACGACGCAAGATCGCCGTCTCCCGCGGCGCACGAATCCCGATCTTCACCTGATTGCCATCGATCTCAAGGATGTCCACCTCGATCGTGTCCCCAATGAGAAAGCCTTCTCCCGCGCGTCTGCGAATCACGAGCATATGGCTTGCTCCTGAGTACCGCTGAAGAGCGGCTGGCGCGCAGAATAGCGCGCGTTTTCCCGGATCGATTGCACCCCAAGCCCGACATCCCGCCGAATCACGACAGGCCCAAGCAAATTTGCCGTCGGCTCCTCGGGTCGAGCAAAACACAGGATCGCCAACCACTCAAGCGACAATCCGGCTGCGATCCCCTCAGTGGGCATCCCCAAAAGCTCCCGATCCCCACGCGGCAAGACCATTTCATATCGAGCTGCGACCAGAGACACTGGTGCGCAAACAAACGACAGCGAAGCCGTCGTCACGCTCTGCAGAAACTTCAGCGGCACACTCTCCGCCGCCTCGATCAGTAGAAATCGATGCTCGTTCTCAAAGCCAGGCAAACCGGCCGGAAACTCAATGACTTCGTGTTCTTCAAAGCGGACGGTACCAAAGCGAGCCGTTTCTAGGGACTGCATCGAAGTCCTTATCGGTACGGAGTAGTGAGGCTTTAAAGAATCGGAGAAGATTTAGCGAACACTGGCCCGCTTCAGTCGGTCCAGGATCCCGGCCCACTCCACCCCTTCGGCCGGCGGCTCGACCGCAATCCAGTCCCAGCCCTCCTGGTCGCATTCATGCAGCACGTCATACAAAACCGCCGCATAGCGGCCCGCCTCACTTGGCATCATTCGCGGATGAGCCCCCGCCAGCGGCACAGTATGGTGCAAATAAATCCCACGCCCCTCCCGCGGCACCGTCGTTGTCAGATAAAGAGGAGTCCTCGGTGCATAGTGCCGGTCATGCAGCCCTGGCGAAGCATGCGCTTCTGTAATGTTTACGGTGGTAACAATCGGTCCAATCACAGCTTCAATCTGCGCCTGCGTGATCATTCCCGGCCTCAACAACACTGGCTTCGGCCCCGCCAGGCTCAACACCGTCGACTCGATCCCAACCACCGTCGGGCCCCCATCCAAGATCAAGTCCACGCGATCCCCCAGGCTCGCCCACACATGTTCCGCCGTGGTCGGCGATAACTCCATAAAACGGTTCGCACTCGGCGCCGCAATCGGAACTCCCGCCGCCTCGATCAACTTCAAGGCAAGCTGATGCGCCGGCATCCGGATACCAACCGTCCCGAGCCCAGCCGTCAGTTCCCCAGGTACCTGCTCTGCCTTTGGTAACACCAGCGTCAAGGGCCCAGGCCAAAAAGCGTCCACCAATCTCTGCGCCGCTTCGGGCCAATCCGTCACAAGCTCCTTCGCCATGTTTACGCTGTTTACATGCACGATCAAGGGCGAAGTACTCGGGCGACCCTTGATCTCGTAAATCTTCTGGATCGCCTGCGCATTGAGCGCATTCGCCCCAAGGCCATAAACCGTCTCCGTAGGAAAGGCAACGATCCCTCCCTCACGAAGGATGCTGGCAGCTCTCTCGATCATTCTGGTAGATCGTCTTTGCCGTCACCAGCCGTCTTCCCGGTCCGCTTGTAAACCAGCCAAGCGTGCATAAAGCCTTCGATATCGCCATCGAGAACCCGGTCCACATCCCCGACGCTGAACTTCGTACGGTGATCCTTGATCATGCGATACGGCGCAAGCACATAGCTGCGAATCTGGCTGCCAAAGTTGATTTCGAGCTTCGAATCTTCGCTCTTCTTGTCTTCAGCCCGTCGCTTCTCCATCTCATGCTCAAAGAGCCGAGCCTTCAGCTGCTTCATGGCACTCGCGCGATTCTTGTGTTGAGATCGCTCGTTTTGGCATTGCACTACGATACCCGTCGGGATATGCGTCATGCGAACCGCGCTCTCTGTCCGGTTCACGTGTTGGCCGCCAGCGCCAGAGGCGCGAAACACATCCGTACGCACATCTTCCGGTTTGATCTCGATCTTGATCTCGTCATCGATCATCGGATAGACGTAGACGCTGGCAAAGGATGTATGTCGCCGCGCGGCCGAGTCAAATGGCGAAATGCGCACCAATCGATGCACGCCGATCTCGCTCGACATCAAGCCGTAAACATTCTCGCCCTCGATTTCGATCGTCGCGCTCTTGATGCCTGCGCCGTCGCCGTCCTGCTGATCCGTCACGGTCGACTTAAAGCCATTGCGCTCGGCCCAACGCAGATACATACGCATCAGCATCTCGGCCCAATCCTGGCTCTCGGTGCCGCCAGCACCGGGGTGGATGTTGAGGATCGCCGAACGGTGATCGTGTTCCCCACTCAAGAGCATGCCCGTTTCGAGGCACGACAACTCATCGCGCAGGCCACCAAGCTCGCCATTCAACATCGACAGTACGTCTTCGCCTTCGCGGCCGAGCTCGATGAGCGCCGCGACGTCAGAAGACATCGTCGCCACACGAAGATCCTGCGCAACCGTCTCTTCCAGACGCTTGCGCTTCTGCATCACTTCCTGACTCTTCTCGGGATTGTTCCAGAACTCGGGGTCGCTGATTACCGTTTCGAGTTCGGCAAGTTGGGCTTTCTTTTTGGGGGCGTCAAAGATAGCTCCGCACAGATTCGGCTTGCTGGCGGAGCTGATCGTACTCCCGCTCGATTTCTTCGAGGGTCATAAACTTCTAGTCTAGCGTGAGGTCCGGGTACAGACCGGGCGGATGTGGCTGGTAGCCCAGCCATTGAGTTTGGCCGACATGGCTGAGCCGGTAGCCCTCCACGGTATGAAACTTGAGCAGCTCAAAGAAGGACTCGGCTCCGTTGGTCGGGTTGCCTTCATGCTGCGACACCACTTCGAGTAGTGTGGTCATTTGCGCCCGAGTCAGCTTGGCCAGCGGCACTTCAAAGCGCGACTGCGCGAGCGTGTTGAAATCTTCAAGCCCTTCGAGGAACGCCTTCTTCAGCGGCGCGACATGCTCAGCAAGTAAATCGAAATACTGACTCACTCGGGCCTCAGCGGCACCGGGCGACCTGGTGTCGGCCGGGATGATGACATCGGCAAGCTGCGACAGAATCTGGTTCTGCTCACTCGACAACGCCTTCAATTGATAGCTATCGGTTAAAACCGCAGCCGGCTTGTGGTGCTGGTGCTGCGCAGCGGCGGCAAGGATCGGAAATAGTTCGCGTCGATTCATCGGTTAGACCTCCTTCTTCCGCAGCTTCTCGGCCAGACGCTCGGACATGCGCCAGCTCAGTGCAATGTTGGTGAGCGTGGGATTCTTTTCCGGATAGTCGGGGAATACGCTCGCATCACCGATAAACAGATTCGGCACATCATGCGACTGGCAATCGGTGTTAACGACACTGCGCTTCGGGTCGCGGCCCATCTTGGTGGTCCCCACCCAGTGATTGAGGTCGATCACCAAATCCTCCCGGCGCACACGGCCAGGGCTGGATATCACTTCGCCCTTACCGGCCCGGATGATCTCCTCGCAAGTGTTCACGCAATCCTGCGCCATGGCGATATCAGAATCTTCGTAGTGCAGATGAATGCGCGGAAACGGGATGCCGTAAGCATCCTTCCGGCTCGGGTCGAGATCGATGTACTTGCGATCGCTCACCAGAAGCGAACCCTGCATATTCATACCAGCGTGGCAGACGTTCTTACGCAGCAGCTCCTGCTTGTAGGCCGCGCCGAATCCCTTTTCTCCTCGATAAAACAGCCGTTGTGGCGGCGCACCCGCTCCACACTGTACCTGATACGTGCCGGTGAAGTTCGGGTTCTCCTGCTTCCAATACAATCCCGTCAACAGCGAGTGATAGTAGGCGGTCCCTGCATCATCGGAGTGCTTGCGATGGGCCAACTCTGGAAACAACCCAAGCACCGTGATGCCGAAGTGGCTCGTTAAATTGCGCCCCACCAGCCCTGAAGAATTCGCCACATTGTTAGCCAGCAACATCCGCGCGGTCTCGATTGCGCTGCAAGCCAGCACCAGTGTGCGGCAAGCGAGCTTCTCCGTCTGGCCAGTCTGATTCGTGTATTCAATCGAAGCCACACGATTGGTTCCCGGCGCCATCGCGATGCGCGTCATCATCGCATTGGTAAAGACAGTCAGGTTGCCGGTCTTGAACGCGCGCGGAATCGGCGTGTTCGCTGAAGTGTACTTCGAATCGATCGGGCAGCCGCCGCAATTGCCGCAATACTGGCAAATGGCCCGCCCTGAAGAATGCTTCGACGTCACCATCGCCTTGCGCAAGGCGATGAAGTCCATTTCGCGACCCTTTTTCTTGAGAGATCTCACGCCACGCCGCAACAAGGACTCCCCCGCCCGCATCGGCACCGGCGCGAGAAACTCGCCATCCGGCAGATTCGACAAGCCGTCTTTGTAGCCATAGACGCCCATGAACCGCTCCGCACGCGCATAGTAGGGAGCAACCTCGTTGTAGGAAATCGGCCACTTGGTAAAGTCGAGCGGCCCAAAACGCAAACTATGCCCCGCCCAGCAGAGGCTGCGGCCACCCAGCGCCTTTACGAGCCCATGCCCTGGGCGATCGCCAACCCCGGTGAAGTGATCCTGTTCGCGGTAATCCCAAGCGGAATCAAACCCGCCCGACTTACCTTCCTTCAGCCTGCGCGCCAGCAGATCCAGAGGGGGAAGATCGCGGCCATAGTCTTTGCCGGGCACCAGCCGCCGGCCAGCCTCGACCAGCGCTACTTTGAGGCCTTGCGTCGCAAGGGAATATGCGGCAATTCCCCCGCCAGGGCCGCTGCCGACAACGATCGCGTCGTAGGTCATGCGGCTATTCTATCGTCCCGACAGATTCAAATGAAACGAGTTCAGGTCAGAGATAATCAAATCTGAAGAGGAGATTTATGAATAAATTTTTTGCCGTGACCGGCTTGCTTGTTTCTGTGAGCTTGTTTGCCCAGAGCAACGAGGAGAAGCGTCTGGCCGCGGCCGGTGATGTGCTGAAAGAGATTATGGATGTCAAGGACAAGGCCATCCCACAGGAGCTGCTCGACAAGAGCGAATGTGCCGTTGTGGTACCCGGCTTGAAGAAGGGAGCCTTCATCCTTGGTGGCAAGTTTGGCCGTGGATTCTTCGTTTGCCGTAAGGCTGGCGGCGATGGTTGGGGTTCTCCGGCAAGTGTGCGTGTTGAAGGTGGCAGTGTCGGCTTCCAGATCGGCGGCAGCGAAAGCGACGTCATTCTGCTGGTAATGAACAAGAAAGGCGCAAACCGGTTGTTGAACAATCAGTTCAAGCTCGGCGGCGAAGCGAGTGTCGCAGCCGGCCCCGTTGGCCGCACCTCCAGCGCTCAAACCGACGTTCTCATGACGGCCGAGATCCTTAGCTATTCCCGCAGTCGCGGCGTCTTCGCTGGCCTCTCTCTTGAAGGTGCCACGCTCCGTCAAGATCTCGATGCCAACAAGGACCTCTACGGCAAGACCATGACCAACAAAGAGATCATCGAAGGCAATCCCGCCGCTCCCGCGGCCGCGAAGAATCTCATTGGGGAACTCAACAAATACTCGCCACGCAAAGCGAAGTAAACTGGCATCAATAAATGGCCCCCCGCCTTTAGGCGGGGGGCTTTTGCTTTTTAGAACAGGTCCATAATGGTGACATGCGATTTCTTGTTGGAGTGGCGCTGCTGCTGGCTGGGTGCGCGCCGAAGATCGAAGAGGTGAAAACAAACGTGACATTTGCCGAGGACGTTCATTCCTATGCCAAACCAGCAGAGGCGAGGGTGTTGCATAGCGAACTCGATCTTAAGGTCGACTTTGAAAAGAAAATCCTCGAAGGTTCTGTTGTACACAAGATCGATGGCAAGGGCCGCATCGTGCTCGACACCAAAGATCTTCACATCGACAAAGTCGAAGCCTCTGCCGATGGGCAGAAATTCGATAGTGCACGATTCGCGCTTGGCCAAACGGACAAAATCCTCGGCGCCCCGCTTGAGGTGACCCTCCCGGAAGGGACCAAGTTCATCAAGATCACTTACGCCACCAGCCCTTCTGCTGTGGCACTGCAGTGGCTTGAGGCATCGCAAACCGCAGGCAAGAAATCGCCTTATCTCTACACCCAAGGCCAGCCAATTTACACGCGCAGCTGGATTCCCTTGCAGGACTCTCCAGGCATTCGCATCACCTACCGAGCTCGCATCCATACCCAGCCTAATTTCTTTGCCCTCATGAGTGCCAACAACGATCAGCGGACTTCCGTGCCGAGTGGCGATTATTCCTTCGACATGACGCAGCCAATTCCGCCCTATCTGATCGCTTTGGCCGTCGGAGAACTGCAGTTCCGCATGATCGGGGCTCGCACTGGTGTCTACACCGAAAAGGCGATGCTCGATGCATCGGCCAAAGAGTTCGAAGATCTCGACCAGATGGTCTCTGAAGCCGAACGCCTCTATGGCACCTATCGCTGGGACCGCCATGACGTGCTCGTGCTTCCGCCGAGCTTTCCAATCGGCGGCATGGAAAACCCCCGCCTGACATTTGCAACTCCGACGATTCTCGCCGGCGACAAGAGCCTCGTTTCTTTAATTTCCCATGAGCTGGCCCATAGTTGGAGTGGAAACCTCGTGACGAATGCGACCTGGAGCGATTTCTGGCTGAATGAAGGATTTACGGTTTACGTCGAACGCCGCATCCAGGAGCAACTCTACGGCAAGCAGCGCAGCGAAATGGAATTCGCAATCGAGATTGCTGAATTAAAGGCCGAGATGGCGAAGCTTGAACCCAAGGATCAGCACTTGTTTGTGAACCTCAAAGGGCGAGACCCGGAAGAAGGCGTCACGCTGGTTCCTTACGTCAAAGGGGCGCTGATGCTGCGGGCGATCGAAGAAGAAGTGGGCCGCGAAAAGTGGGATGGCTTCATTCGCGGTTACTTTGAGAAGTTTGCATTCACCAGCATCACAACGGCGATGTTTGAGAGCTACCTGAAAGAGAAGCTGCCCGAGCTGAAGCTGAATGTAAAGGAATGGATCTATCAACCAGGCTTGCCGGCTTCCACTCCGAAGATCGACGCCTATCTATTGAAAGTGGTAGACGATCAATTGGCCAGCTGGAAGAAAGGCGAAGCACTCGACACCAAAGAATGGGTTGCGCAACAGTGGTTGCACTTCCTGCGGGGCTTACCTCAAGATCTGACCGTGGCCCAAATGACCAAGCTCGATCAGGAATTCAAGTTCACGCAATCGAAGAACAGCGAACTACTCGACGCCTGGCTGCTGCTCTCGGTGCGCAACAAGTATGCGCCGGCCCAGGCTGCGCTTGAGAACTTTCTGTCGCGCGTCGGCCGGCAGAAGTTCATCAAGCCACTCTATGCCGAGATGGCGAAGACGCCCGAAGGAAAGGTGAAAGCAAAGGCCCTGTTCGCGAAGAACAAAGCCAACTACCACCCCATCTCGGCGGCTGCCGTCGAAGCCCTATTTGCGAAGTAGGAACTGCCCCACGAACATCACGTCGATGCCGCTTGAATAGAAGCTGCGAACCGCATCTCTTGGGCTGCACACCAGTGCGTCCCCAAAGAGATTGAAGCTTGTGTTGTACAGCACAGGGAGTCCGGTACGTTCACCTGCTGCGATCAGCAATCGGTGAAACAGAGGATTGTCCTGCTTGTGAACCACCTGCAGGCGAATGCCGTCTTCGCCCAGCAATGCCGGGGCAAATCGCTCGCGGTACTCGGGCTTAACGGTGGAGATGCTCGAGAGATTCACGGCGTTGGGGCCCCAATCGAAGTATGTGGCAGCATGCTCGGCAGGCACCGAAGCTGCGAACTTGCGAAAGGTCTCGCGGCGCTTAATAAAGCTATTGAGATTCTCGGTGGCGTAGGGGTCCAGCGGAGAAGCAAGAATGCTGCGGTTGCCCAGGGCGCGCGGGCCGAATTCCATACGGTCTTGAAACCAGGCGATGATGCGATGCTCACCAAGTTCGGTGAGGGCCGCTTGAATCAACTCGTCCGTAGTGAGGAGGAACTTGGGGCTGAGCTTGCAATTCTCGAGCACCTCTTTGACGGCTTCAGCGCTGTAGGCAGGGCCAAGCGCAAGAGATTGCATGGGCTGGCAGGGCTTCACACTTGCAGCGTAGGCGGCGCCGATGGCAGTACCCGCGTTGCCCGAGGCAGGCTGGACGTAAATTGCTTGAAAGTGGTTGGAAGCCTCGAGTGCCTGTATGAGGATTGCGTTGAATGCGACGCCACCGGCCAGGCACAGATGAGTCCCTTTACCGGCCATAGCTAGAACGCATTGCTCAATGGCCCGCTGCAGGCTGGTGGCGATGTGGGGCTGCAAAGCCGCGGGTGTTGCGGCTCCATCCGCAAGGCCGAGACCAGCATAGAACTTCGCACTAAATCCTCCCACGCCCATCCGGTCGCGATCAAAATACTCACGGTTGAGAGCAGGCCAGGAATCTGCCGTGTAGCCAAGAATGTCCGTAAACAGCGACAAGAAACGGGGCTCGCCTGAAGCCGACATCCATTGAACTTTGTGTTCATCGGCACGAGCGGTAAAGCCAAGCAACTCGGTCACTCGACCGTAGAGGTCGCCAATCGAATCAGGAAAATAGGATTCGCGCTCCAGCTCCAACTTGCCGTCTTTCGCCGTCCACCGAGAAGAGCAGCGCAAGTCCCCGGCGCGGTCAATCGTCAGCACTGTGGCCTCACTAAATCCCGAGGCGTAAAAAGCACTCGCCGCATGCGCCGTCTGATGATCGAGGATCAGCAACCGCGCATTCGGAAAGATCTGCTTTACGCGCAGGCTGAGCAGACTATCGGGCGATGCACTCAATGGCCGCGAAATGGCAACGCAGTGGACATCGGCTGCGCTCAGCTTGGCGATCTCAAGAGTTGCCTCGATGGCCTCCGTCGGTAGCGTGCCGGGCTGAGTTCGGCGGGCAATTTTCTTTTGCTCGACGGCCGCTACAATTTCCCCGTCAACAGCCAGGGCACAGGCGGCATCATCGAGAAGTCCGCCAAGTCCAATAACATTCATACTCTCTTGAGCCTTTCGAGCGATTCCGTCAGAGCAGCTCGGGAGCCCAGGCCAAGCCAGTTGAGGCCATCAAAAATCGAGTTCAGCGAGGCATTTTGATTGCGCTCCACATCGGTGTCATCGATAGGTAGAATCATCGTGCCGTTACGTCGACGTGCGCACAGCCAATTGAAGATAAAGGTGCGAGCGGAGCCTATGTGAAGGTCGCCCGTGGGCGACGGGGCGAAGCGAACTCGGGGCATCAAACGGTCAGGATAGCAAGCGCTCTTCCAGGCTGCGTAGCTCGTCTGGCGAGAGCTGCTCCGCGCGAAGGCCCGCCTCCGGCTGCGCGTCGATCGCGGCTTTGCCATAAAAAGGGGCGAGGTTGTTGCGCAGGGTTTTGCGCTTGTGGGCGAATGCGCGGCTGGCAAACTTGAGAAAGCGATCGGCAGCAACCTTGTCGATGACCTTGGGAGTGAGCTGGATGACGGCTGAATCCACTTTGGGTGGTGGAGAGAAGGCCGAGGGGGGAACGTTGAAGAGGATCTTCGCCTCAGAATGTACTTGCGTCAAGACGCTCAGATACCCATAGTCACGATTGCCATGAGGAGCAGCCATGCGTAGGGCAACTTCCTTCTGGACAAGGAACACGGCTCGGGTCCAGGTGCCGATCGCCTCAAAGACCTTGGTGGCGATCGGCGAACTGATGTAGTAGGGCAGGTTGCCAGCGATCACACAGGGAGCAAACTCATGGAAGTTGGCAGCCAGTACGTCCTGATGCCGAACCTCCAGGTTGGGCTCGTTCGCGAAGTACTGCGCGAGGTGCGCAACCATCTCGGGATCCACTTCAATGGCAGTCACTTTGACGGCGCGTAGCAGCAGAAAGCGGGTCAGCGCACCTTTGCCAGGGCCAATCTCGAGAACGTTCGGGGTTTCGCCGTCTGGACATGCGGCCTCTGCAATGCGAGCCAGAATCAATTGATCGCGAAGGAAGTGTTGTCCGAACTTACGAGGCAAATCAGCCCTTCACGGTGATGGCCGAAGCGCCACGGCGGAGACTCAGGCGAAGTTTAGAAGGGATCGCCTGACCAAAACTTGTAGCGGGTACGAACTCGGTGAACAGAAGAGTACGCTCGACGCTGCGACGGACTTCGAGATTCATTTCGAGGTTGCCTTCGACGACGCGATAATCAGCAACCCGACCCTGCTCATCGATGGAAACTTCAATTTCTGCATCGGCGGTTGGAGGCTCAAACGGAGCCAGCGTCTTGGCGGCCGGTTCGGTGTAAAGTGCCGTAGGACGATCATCGGCGAGACTGTTGGCGCGAACCGGATGTATGTGGACGAACATGGCGAACACAACCACGGCCGAGACGATACCGCCAGCACAGGGCAGGGCGAGGGGACGGGCCATATTGGTCTTCCAAAGCTGGAAGGTGTTGTTCATCCGAACGAGCAAGGCCGGTGCGCTGGCCCATTTCTGACGACGGGCGGCCTCTTTGCTGGCCGAGATGTGAAGGTCGAGACTGAGTTCGTGCGTAGCCCGGCGGCGTGGCAGGGCTTTGAGCAATGCGCGTACTTCCTGGTGAGCGGATTGATTCTGCATCGGATCTCCTTTTCTAAGACTGGCCCTCGGCTGTTTGGGTGGACCAGCCAAAGCTGTGGGAAGGTTTGAGCATGGCTTCGAGTTCTACGCGTAAGGACTCGCGGCCACGCAGGATGCGGGACTTCACAGTGCCAAGGGAAATCTGCAGAACCTCGGCGATTTCTTCATAGCTCAGATCTTCGATATCGCGCAGGACGACTGCGGACCGGAAGACGGGGTTGATCTTAAGCAGTGCCTCTTCGATCAGCGCCCGGGTTTCATGATCGCTGGTCAGGTCAAAGGGAGACCGGCAGCGATCGGGGAGCACATCGGCCAGGCTGATGGAGTTGTCTTCTCCGCCAATGCCAACCTCTTGCTTCTTGTGCCGGCTGAACCAGCGCCGGTGGTTGTAGGCCTCGTTCACAGCAATCCGGTAAATCCAGGTCTTGAGCGTAGACTTGCCCTGGAAGTGGCCGAGATTGCGATAGACCTTCACAAAAATCTCTTGTACGACATCGGGTGCGTCGGAGGGCTGGTTGAGCAGCCGGTAGACGAGGTTATAGACGGGGTCTTCGTAGGTACGCAGGAGCTCTTCAAAAGCAGCATCCTCGCCCTGCCGAAGCCGCTCCACAAGAAGCGCGTCGCGAAAAACCTGTGCGGCTGGCTCGCCGCCGTCGTTACGAAATCCCAAACTGTTCTCGGCCATATGACGGCTCCTGACAGTAATCTTACCGCTTGCTGAGTTGGACACCGGCAGGGGGACGCAGGTTCCTGCTAAGTTCAACTCATGTTTGATTGGCAGGCAGAGGCCGAAATCCAGGCAAGCCGTTATGGCGGAGAACGGATGAGGGCGGCCGTGGAAGCCCTATCCGAAAGCTACCGGGCAGGGAAAACGACATTGGCGCCCCGGCTCGATAAGGAGTTACTCGTAGCGGCATACCTCGCAGTACGGCTTCCGGCGACCCATGCAGCGAATCTTGCCGTCGGGCAGTGGGTAGAAGAGGCGGTGGCCTGGCGCAGCGGGCTGGAATCTTTTCAACCGGACTCGCTTCTCGATTTGGGAGCTGGATGCGGCGCGGCCAGTCTGGCCTTGCAGTCAGTCTGGGAGTCGATTGAGGTCATCACGGCCGTAGAGCAGATTCCAGCAATGGCACGGATGGGCAAGCAGATTCTGCCGCAGGCGATCTGGCGGATGACGCGTTTCGAGGTTGTCCAGGACTGGCCCCAGCATGATGTGGTCGTAGCCAGCTATTCGATGGGAGAAGGACGAGCAGACAGCTTGTTTGTCGAGAAGGCCTGGGCTGCTACGGGGCGGTTGTTAATCCTGGTGGAACCGGGAACAATGAGCGGCTTTGCGGGCATCCGGGAAGCGAGGGAGAAGCTGATCCGATTGGGGGCATCGATTGTGGCTCCTTGCCCGAGCAGCGAGGCCTGTCCAATGGGAAATGACGATTGGTGCCACTTTGCGGCGCGGTTGAACCGTAGCGCTCTGCATCGTCGGCTCAAAGGTGGGGCCTTGGGCCATGAAGATGAGAAGTTCAGCTATGTCGCAGCCTGGCGGGGTGATTTGAGGCCGGGGCTGCCAAGGGTCTTGCGGCATCCACTCATTCAGCCTGGGCGGATTGAGGCACAAGTGTGCGAAGCGCCGGACCGGCACAAGGTTGTGGCGACGAAGAAGAACAAGGCTGAATTTCGACGGGCGAGGAAGCTAGGATGGGGGGATGTACATGCTCCCCTTGTTGATCCTGACCCAGAGCTTTCCGCTCGAGACGATGGAGAAACTGAAGCCTGAAGGAGCAGAAGTGAAGCCCGCCATGCATCGGGGGTTGAAGGGGATCTATGCAACCCCAAAGGGTGCGGAGAATGGGATGGTCATGCTCGAGGGAGTATCGCTTGAGAACGGCACCATCGAGCTCGAGATTTCAGGATCGCCCGGCGCTCAAGCCGGAGGCGGAGCGCGGGGATTTGTGGGAGTTGCATTTCATGTCGCCGATGCCAAACGTTACGAAGCTTTTTACCTGAGACCCACCAATGGTCGGGCTGACGATCAAGTCCGGCGTAATCACAGCGCTCAATACATCTCGCATCCCGATTGGCCCTGGCAACGGCTGCGCAAGGAGTTTCCAGAGACTTTTGAAAGCTATGTGGATCTGGAGCCAGGCGTTTGGACCAAAGTCCGCGTCGAACTGAATGGGGGCAAAGCCAGGCTCTACGTTCATGGGGCAGCACAGCCGACGCTAGTAGTCAACGACGTGAAAGCTGGGGGAGGCACTGGGGTGGCTCTCTGGATTGGCCCGGGTACCGATGCTCACTTTCGCAACGTCACTGTTGTCGACCGCAAGTAGTGGTTCAGTTGCGGTTTTGAGCAAGGATGGCTGACATCTGCTTGCGCAGAGCACTGTGGTTCGGATCCTGAACCAAGTTGTTCCACTCAAGCGGGTCTTTTGCGTAGTCGAAGAGTTCGATCGGCTTGCGATCCTCATCTTCGGAATGTCGGTAGCGGGAGTTTCGCACGGACAACTTCGGGCGCGAGTAATCTTTGTTTCCAGTAGCTCCAATGGCTCGTTCTTCCCACTTGGGCTGTTTCGGATTCTCAAGCAATGGGCGGAGACTGCGACCTTGTAACCCACTGGCCGGCTGCGACAAACCACACAAGTCCACAAGAGTCGGGTAGAGGTCCAGAAGCTCCACAACTTTGGAGCAAGATTGTCCGGCCCGTTTCATGCCCGGGACATGAATCATCAAGGGAACCACGAAAGAAAGATCGCCGACGGTGCCTTTGCCGTAGTGGTTGTCTCGCTGGCCCAGAGCGTAACCGTTGTCACCAAACAGAACGATGATCGTGTTTTCGGCTTGCTTCAAGCGGTCCAGAGTCGCCAGCAATTCTCCAACGCGAGCATCCATGTAGGTAACCGAAGCATAGTAGTGCGAAATAAGCTCCCGACGGTTGGCTTCGCTCATCCAGGTATTGGGATCGCAGTTGGGAGGATGGTCGGTGAGCTCGATCCGTTCTGGAGGATACATGTCGACATACTTCTTCGGGACGATGTGTGGCAAATGGGGGCGACGTAGGCCGCAAGCCACAAAGAACGGTTTGCCTTCAAAGCTGAACTGCTCCATCATGCGCGAACCGATGCCAACGTTCAGGCTATCGATCAGATCCTTATCTTCGCGGTCGACTACGGCAAATACTCCCTTTTCGCTCATTGCCTTCTCAAAGCTTCCTTCTTTCAGCACGTGCGGCCGCAAAGATTGAGCTTCAATCTCACGAGGCGTGTAGACAACTACGTTCTTGCCCTCGGCGTTCTTGATGGGTTCTTCGCTTTGATCCCAACAGGAGGGTTCATCGCCACCGATGTGAAAAACCTTGTCCACGCGACCGGTTCGATAGCCCTGATTCTTAAAGTGCTGCGGGAGGTAAACGACATCGCGCAACTGCCGGTCGCGAGGATTTGGCGTGAACGTGATCACGCCGGTCTTCTCTGGATACCAGCCGCTCAAGAAAGAGATTCTCGACGGTAGGCAAGCAGCGTAGTTAGAAAACGCGCCTGTGAAGCGCATGCTACAGCCGGCGAGGCGGTCGAGGTTTGGGGTCTGAACCTGATTGTTGCCGAAGCATTGCAGGTTTCGATTCAGGTCGTCAACGAGGATAAACAGGACGTTCATTTTTCGATCCGCAGCGCGGAGCGACCCTGCCGCAAGGGTAGAGAGGAACGTCCTGCGCTGCATCATAAAGTGATGCGTGTGCCTTTGCGGTAAGCCATGTTGCAGATGTGAGCAGCGGCAGCGGCCCAGTGGCCTTCTTCAGCATTCTCGCGGCTGGGCTTGTTGTTCAGGATCGAATCGATGAAGAACCAGTTATGGCTGGGGCCAGCCTCGACGGCGATCTCCTTCGGCTCGGGCCGCGTTGGCGCAGGAGCATTCTTGTACTTGGCGAGATACTCTTCGCGCAAGCGCTTGGGGAAGTTGAGGCTGCCGTAGAGCTGGGCTTCGCCGGCCTTGGCTTCAGGGAAGATCGTGAGCTTGCGATATTCAAGCTGCATGGTGCCCTGGTCGCCCATGATGATGATGCCGCGAGGAGCAAAGGTGTTGGCCTGGGTGACATAGACGTCAACAAGGAAGCCCTCGGGGTACTCAAGCAAGCTGTTCATGATGTCGGGAACGGTGCGGCCATCATTGAACTTAAAAATGCCTCCCAGCGAGACAGCAGACTTGGGAGCCTTGGTACCCATGACTTCGTGCATCTGGGTGAACTGATGGACAAAGAGGTCGCCGGCGACACCGCCGGAATAATCCCACCAGCAACGCCAACGGAAGAAGCGTTCCGCGCTGAAGGGGATCTTCTTCGACTTGCCGATGAACTTCGCCCAGTCGATCGTTTTTTCACTGGCATCGGGCGGGATGGGGTACACCCACGCACCTTCAGGCGAGTTGCGATGGTTGCCCATGCGGATCATGTTGACCTTACCGAGCACACCTTCCTTGATGAGCTCTTTGGCCTTGGCGGTGAGAGCGCTGGTCTTGGCTTGGCTGCCAACTTGCAGCACCTTGCCGGAGGCCTTCGTGGCTGCGATGATGCGCGGGCCTTCCGCGATCGACCAGGTCATCGGCTTTTCGACATAGACGTGCTTGCCGGCCGAGAGGGCATCGAGAGTGATGCGTTCGTGCAGGTGGTCAGGGGTGGCGATCACTACAGCGTCGACGTCTTTGTTGTCGAGGATACGGCGGTAGTCTTTGGAGGTTGTGATCTTGTCGCCGAGTTGTTCCTTGGCGCGTTCAAGGCAGCCGTCGTAGAGGTCAGCGACGGCGATACCGCGCATGGCGGGGACAGCCATGAACTCATCGATGAGTTGTTTGCCGCGGATGCCGCTGCCGATAAAGCCGACGTTGACGCTGTCTTTCAATGCAGGAGCGGGGGCGGCGGCGCCTTTGAGCTTATAGACGACGGCCGAAGAGGCAAGCAGGGAGCGGCGGGAAATACTCATAGGATCTAGACTATCGAATTGGAACCTCTTTTCGTAAAAGTGCATGCGCGCGACAATGTCGCGATTGTCGTGAGTCCGGATGGAATGATGGCGCGGGAACGAGTGCCGCAATCGCACAAGGTTTCGCTCGTCGATCTGCGCGTTGGGGACCCGGTGATTCGCTATGGGCAGGTGATCGGGACGGCGCTGCGGGATCTGCCGGAGGGCAGTTGGGTTCGGGAAGATGCAGTGGGGATGCCGGAAGCTCCGGGGCTCGATGAGCTCGAGCTGGCGACCCAGGTGCCAGATCCAATGGAGCCTCTGGAGGGTTATACGTTTGAAGGGTATGTGAACCCAGATGGGTCAGTGGGGACCAAGAATCTATTGGGGATCACAACGACGGTGCAGTGCGTGGCGCCGACGGTGGATTATGCTGTGAGGCGGATTCGGGAAGAGTTGTTGCCCCGGTTCGCGAATGTCGATGATGTCGTGGCAATCACGCATACCTATGGATGCGGGGTTGCGATTGATGCGCCGGGTGCCGCAGTGCCGATTGCGACCTTGAGACACATCAGCCGTCATGCAAACATCGCGGGGTCGCCACTGGTTGTGAGCCTCGGATGCGAAAAGATGCAGCCGGCGAGGCTGATGACGAATGATCCTTTGTTGCCGGTGTTCGAGGCGGAGCGCGATCTGGTTCGCCTGCAGGATGAGCGCGGCTTTGGCGAGACGGTGGCAGCGATCCTGAGGGCGGCGGAGCGGAAGTTGTCGATCCTAAATGAAAGACGGCGGCAAACGGTACCAGCGGCAGAGCTTGTCGTGGGCTTGCAGTGCGGTGGTAGCGATGCGTTCTCCGGAGTCACTTGCAATCCGGCTGTAGGTTACGCGGCGGATTTGTTGGTGAGGGCCGGGGCGACAGTGATGTTCAGTGAAGTGACTGAGGTGCGCGATGCGATCCACTTGTTGACGCCGCGCTGCGCGACGACAGAGGTAGCGAAGGATCTGATTCGGGAGATGCGTTGGTATGACGAATATCTGGCGCGCGGCTATGCGGACCGCAGCGCGAACACAACGCCGGGCAATAAGCGCGGGGGGCTGGTGAATATCGTCGAGAAGAGTTTGGGCAGCGTCGCGAAATCAGGGTCGAGCGCGATCATGTCAGTGGCGGCGCAGGGCGAGAAGGTAAAGTCCAAGGGCCTGGTGTTTGCAGCGACGCCGGCGAGCGACTTCATTTGCGGAACGCAACAGTTGGCATCGATGAACTTGCATGTGTTTACGACCGGAGAAGGAACGCCCTATGGGCTGGCAATGACGCCGGTGATCAAGGTGTCCTCAAGGACGACGCTTGCAGAAAAGTGGCCAGATTTAATTGACCTTGATGCCGGGAGAATCGCGACCGGTAAAGCGACAATTGAGAACGTGGGGTGGGAGCTGTTCCGGCTGATGCTGGATGTGGCGAGCGGGAGGAAGAAGACGTGGGCGGAGCATTGGGGTTTGCATAATGCGCTGGCGCCGTTTAACCCCGGGCCGGTAACATAGAGGCAGCAAGCTCCGACGCGCAAGTATATACTTCTTCGGTGCGGGAAAAACAAACAAATCCCGGCATACCCCCGCACTAGAATTTGCCGCCGGGCAGTAGGAGTAGGTACTCATGCCCAATCCCGTTTCCCGCCGTCAACTGCTTTCGCTGCTGGGCGCCGGAGCCGCCGCGCAGGCCGCGCCGCCAGCGACACCGGATCGTCCAAACATTCTGTTCATCTACACCGACGATCATTCTTATCGCACGCTGAGCTGTTACAAAGAAGCCTACCCGTGGGTGAAGACGCCGAACATTGACCGGCTGTCGCAACAGGGCGTGCGATTCCTGGCCTCTTACAACGGGGCCTGGTGCATGCCGTCGCGGGCTACATTGCTCACGGGCCACTACCAACACGGTGTCGAGTCGATGTCGATGAAGGGGAGCTATCCGGGGAGTTCCTACGATCCGGAGAAGTGTCCGTTCTGGCCGAAGGAGATGCGCAAGCACGGCTACACGACGGCGCAGATCGGCAAGTGGCACACGGGCACCGACACGGGCTACGGACGGGATTGGGATTATCAGCTGGTGTGGAACCGGCCGAAGTATCCGGAGACGAGCACTCACTATTACTACGACCAGCCAATCACGTATCACGGCGGCAAGACGGAGATACTGAAACGCTACTCGACAGACCAATATACGGACTGGGCCACGGACTTCATTCGCGGCGAGGGGCGCGACGCGAACAAGCCCTGGTACTTGTGGCTCTGCTACGGCGCAGTGCATGGGCCGTATACGCCGGCTGATCGCCATATGAAGGAGCTGGCGGGTATCGACCTGGATACGCCGAAGGACATCTTCCCGCCGCGTCCCGGCAAGCCGGATTGGGCGCAAAAGATTAACCAATGGAGCAAAGACGCCAACGGCCAGCCAGTGGCCGAGAACAAGTCTTTCATCGAATGGGTGCGGCAGTATCATCAAGGCGTGTACGCGCTGGATGAGGCCGTGGGACGACTGACGAAGACGCTCGACGAGACCGGACAGCGCAAGAACACCTTCGTGATTTTCACGTCAGATCAAGGGCTGGCGTTCGGCCAGCATGGATTCCGCGGGACGAAGATCGCAGCTTATGACGCCAATATCCGCTCACCGCTAATCTTCTCGATGCCAGGGAAGATTCCCCAGAACCGTGTGTGCGACATACCAGTGTCAGGGGCCGACCTGGTGCCAACGATGCTGCGCTTCGCGGGCATGAAGCATCCCTGGGAGATGCATGGGCGTGATCTGACACCGCTGATTCTCGACCCGAACGCGAAGTGGGATCACCCGGCGCTGATGGTGGCCACGGGGCAGACCTATGGCTCGGACACAAACAAGATTCCGACGGGCGATGGCGTGCTGCACGCCGGCGTGCCGTGGTACGTGATGATTCGCGACAAGCGCTACAAGTATGTGCGCCCGCTGGTCACCGACTTGGAAGAGTTGTACGACCTGCAGACGGACCCGGAAGAACTGGACAACCTGGCAGTCAAGCCAGCGCACAAGACGCGATTGCGGCGCATGCGCGAACAAGCGATCGCAGAGTTGCGTCGAACCAAGTGCGGCTTTACCGACAACATGCCGCCGGTGAAAGAAGTGTAGTGGCGAGCCGCCATACGAAGCCATGAAGCGGTTGCTGTTGTTTATGATTGCGCTTTGCGCCATCGCGCAAGTTCCCGACACTGTGTTTCTCGATGAACTCACCTGGACCGAGTGCCGCGACGCGATAAAGGCAGGCAAAACCACCATAATCGTGCCGACCGGCGGCACCGAACAGAACGGACCGCATATGGTTCTTGGCAAGCACAATTTCCGGATCCACTACACGTCGAACCTTATCGCGCGAATGCTAGGCAATGCGCTTGTGGCCCCTGTGATGTCTTACGTTCCCGAAGGCAAAATCAATCCGCCCGAAGGACACATGCGCATGGCGGGTACGATCTCGATTCCAGACGATGTGTACCGCAAGGTGCTGGAGGCGACCGCCCGAAGTCTGGCCCAGCATGGCTTCCGCGATATCGTGTTCCTCGGCGACAGCGGACCGAATCAACCTGGCATGAAAGCCGTCGCGGAAATGCTGAACCAGGAGTGGCCGAAGTCCGGCACGCGCATTCACTTCATTCCCGAATACTACGGATCGACCGAGTTCGATGAGTGGCTCATGAAGCAGGGCGAGACGAAGGCAGACATCGGTACGCACGCGGGGATCAAGGATACATCGCTGCTGCTCGGAGTCGACCCGAAACTCGTGCGTAAAGACAAGATGAAAAACGGTGGCGGCTACCAAGGTTCGGGTGTCGTCGGGAATCCAGAGCGGGCCAGCGTGGCTTATGGAAAAAAAGGGATCGAGATGCTGGTCAATGACACGGCAAAGCGAATTCGCGCGGCGATCCAGGATTCACGGCGGTAGCGTCGGGAGGCGGGAACGCAGAGCATTGCGCAAGACTGCGGCCTGTTGATCAACCGGAGTTCTGAATTTATCCAGGCTCAAGTTTGGTGGCTCAGACGTGAAGACGCCAAAAGGACGTTGCGCGACGGCGGACGCGCGGATCACTCCTGAACTGGACGGCCCTGAGTCATTTTCGGCGTCGTCCACGAATATCCCATTAGAAGCTCATCAAAACAACGCCGCCCCTGGAGATGTTCCCAGCCGACTGTCGCAATTGGTACACGCTCAGACTGACCGCGGTCGACCAAAGAATAGCGAGGATTCGCCCATGCCCACGTTAATTCTGTCTCTCATTTCTTCCCTGGTTCTGGCTTCTACCGCCTTTGCCCAAGCGCCTCCGATTGGCGGCGTACTCAACGCGGCGGATTTCAGCCGGAACCTCTCCTCCAGGCTGCTGGTTGCTGTCTTCGGGACCAACGTTGGCACAGGCCCGACCTCCAGCGTCACTATCACCGTTGGTGGCCGGCCGGCAACGGTGCTAGTGGTGACAGCCAATCAGCTGACAGTTCAACTACCGGTGGATGTGCCAGCGGGCGCCACGACCATGACAACAACAGTAAGCAATACAAGCTCGGCACCGTTCGCCATCACCCTGGCAGCGCATGCTCCCGCGTTTCTCGCTGCGGACGGCTCGGGCGCTGGCACCATCGTTGCAATCGATGCGACAACGAACGCCAGGCTTTCGATTACCGCCCCTGCCAAGATCGGCGATACAGTATCGGCCTTCGCGGTAGGACTCGGCCCAACAACGCCAGTAACTCCGACCGGCGGCACCGCGGCGAACCCTCTTCCGGTGCGTCCCGTTTTGACGGTCGGTGGAGTCCCCGCCGAAATTTCCTATGCAGGCGGTGCTGGCATCGCCGCAGCGTATCAAATCAACTTCAAGGTTCCGCCGAACGTGCAAGGAAGCCTGCCGATCAAGCTCACCATCGGCGGCGTGACCAACACGGCAAACGTTTCGTTGCCGGTTGCAGGAATCGGCGCGGTGACCAATAACGCGAGCCTGGTCTCGTCGGGAAGCATATCAGCTGGCTCCATTGTGAGCATCTTTGCGAATGGAATCGGCACGACGACCCAGACAACGGGATTCCCGTCCACCACATTCCAGGGTTATTCTGTGCTGATCAACGGAGTACCGGCACCGCTGTTCTATCTGGGTGGAACCGTGGGGCAGATCAACGCGCTTGTCCCCTACGAGTTACCGCCGACTGGGACGGTGAACGTTCAGCTCAGGACGCCCACTGGGACGTTAGGCAACTTTCCAGTCACCGTGGCGGCAGCAACACCTGGGCTCTATACGATCGCCGATCCCGCGGTGAAGACACGCATCAATGTGATCGCTCAATTCAGCAACACCGCGTGGCTGGCGATGCCCGACAGCATGGCTGCAGCACTGAAAATTCCTGGCAACTGCGCCGAAGATCGAGTCAACGCGGCGGCAATATGCGGTCAGCCGGCGGCAGCCGGGGATTTCCTGGTGCTCTACACCACCGGGCTGGGCAAGGCGACGCCCGATGGGGACCCAAACGGTGCGCAGTTGAGAACCGGCGATATACCTCCGGTCGATGGAAGAGTGTTGTACAGGACTGTCGAGACGCCATCGATCACTCTTGGAGGGATTGGGGCGCAGGTGCTCTATTCCGGCATCGTGCCGGGATTCCCCGGGCTGTATCAAGTGAACTTTCAAGTACCGGCGGGAATCACTGGAGACGACGTGCCGTTGGTTTTGACCATGGGCGGTAACACCGATACACGCACGATCGCGATCAAGCAGAAAAACTGAGGTAGGCGGTAGGTCGTGGCTGGGTCGGACTGTAGTGACCCATGCGGGTGTAATTAGTTTTGCTCTGCTGATTGCTGTGCGTACCCGAATCGCCCCTACAAAAGCGGCGGGGAGTCGTGGTGACTACTCTGCCTTGGGCTTAGATGGCGAGTTGGGAAGGCCAATGATGATGAGGACGGCGTAATCCTGCTTGCTGCAGCCATTAACGGCGGGCATGGAAGCTTCCGGGTAGA
The DNA here is from genome assembly GCA_016870995.1 of Acidobacteriota bacterium. Lineage (GTDB taxonomy): Bacteria > Acidobacteriota > Terriglobia > Bryobacterales > Bryobacteraceae > Bryobacter. Next base: position 32,450 of record VFZU01000004.1, on the reverse strand, counting down.
CCGGGAAGCCAGAAGCCGGGACACCCGACGGAGAACAGGCGTTGTTCGCCTTGTTGGGCTGGTAGCGGGCGGCGCGGCAGCCCAGATGGGTGACGTCGTAAAGGGTTGCGCCGTCAGCCAGCTGCCAGCGCTGATTCCCTTTGCTGTCTTTGGGATAGATGGTGAGGACGGTTGTGACTTTGCGATCGCCGGTAACGAGGTACTTGCCCGGGGCCAGCGGGAACATGGGGGGCTCCATAATCAGACCGTGTTCTTCAAGCCACCAGTCTGACGAATCGAACTTCCAGGCGGCGGGGGCGACACCGCCAGCGGCTTTGAGCTGATCGAACCGGTCGAGGCGGGCACCGCGCGGGCCGGGGTCCAAAGGCCAGAGGCCCCAGGATTGGGCATTGTTGCCAGAAGTGGAGCCGGGGGTGGCAAGAGCGGCGATGAATTGGGGTTCAATGCGGCGGAACTGGGAGAAGTCCGCAGCGAGTAGGGGTTGCGAAAATGTGGCTGCCAACAGAAGAGAGGCGGAAGTGACGACGAGGTGGCGGAAAATGCGGCGAGTGCTCTGGTTGGGCTTCATGACCAAATGCTACACCAGTGGCTCGACGTTTGAGTTTCGCCGAAGCGCGTTGCTCGGGTCGTATTTGGTTTTGAGGGCAATCAACTTCGACAAGCTCTGCCCGAAGACCGCTTTGGATGAGCCTTTGTCAACATGGCTCTGGTAGTTGGCGTAGATGCGTTCGTTGGCTTGAGGCCGCAGAAGTTGGCGGGCATTGTCAGCCCAAGCCATCAAGGGCTGCGATGCGGCGGTATCATTCCAATCCATACTCACGCGGATGTGAACCCCGCCGGATTGCCTGAGCGGGAACGAAGTGGCATCCGGCGCGATGCGGCTCACCTGGCCGTGGACGAAATGGCTGAAGCCGATGACGGTTTCTGCCGGTGCCACCGCAAGGCGCTCAAGCGTAGTGTCGATGAGAGCGTCCGAGATCGCTTCCCGGTAAACGCAGGCAATGTATCTGAAGTTAACGCCAGCCGCACCGGACGGGGCGATGGCGGCGAGATCCTGAAATTGCTGCCGCCTGACGGTGTCTTTGGTCGGTGTGCTGATCTTGCGCAAGCGTCGAAGCAGAACATCGGCTTCAGAAGGATCGCCGCAATGACAGAGACTGATGAAGGCACCGCGTTCGGTGGGCGTCAGGTTGAAAGTGGCTTGAAACGTGTCGGGCGCCTCGTTGCATGAAGTCGCGGAAGAAGCGCAGGATCAACCTCGATTCGCGGCCAGAGTAATGGATGTCTCCAGCAGTGACAGCACCGATGGGATGTAGGCGAGTCCGCAAGCTTGAGACCACGCCGAAGTTGGCACCAGCACCCTGGAGCCCCCAGAACAGATCTGGATTGCGCGTGGAATCCACAGAGTGAATCCGCCCATCGGCGGTGATGAGACGAGCGGAAATGAGATTGTCGCAGCAAGCTCCGTGAACCCCAGACAGCCAACCCAAACCACCGCCAAGCGTCACCCCGGCGGCAACTGCCCAAGAACAGGAGCCAGCCCATAGGGCCCGGCGGCGCGCATGACCTCGCGGCCCAGCACGCCCGCATCCACTTGCGCAATGCGTTGGACGGGATCAACCGCGACGCGCTTCATGTCAGTGAGATCGACAACAAGCCCGCTCGATGTACCCCAGCCCATGAAGCTGTGCCCGCCACCTCAAACGGCGATTTCAAGCTGCCTTCGATTCGCAAACTCCAGCGCCCGCTGGACGTCGCCGGTGTTCGCGCATTGGACGATCAGTGCAGGGCGTTTTTTCGGTGGTTGGATTCCAGTAGTAGACGCGACGCGCTGAATCGTAGGCGGCATCGGAGGGGACAATGATTGAGCCGCTCAATTGAGTACGGAGTTTCTTGAGAGCTTGCGGGTCGAGCGGATCGGCTGGTGCCGCTGCGCCCGGCGCGGCCGTAGCAGCGACGGCAAACTTGAGGAAGCGACGGCGATTCGATTCAAGCGGCATTCTGCTTGCGGAACTCCGTATCTTCGCGAAGCTATCACAGATCCTTGACTTCTGTATACTCCCCATATGATTCACTGGACCAAACTCCTCTTGTTGACACTGCTTTTCGCATTGGCAGCTCATGCGCAAAATTCCTACGGCCGTTTCACCGGCCGCATCTCGGATGAACAAGGAGCCGTCATTGTTGGTGCCAAAGTGACCGTTCAACAGACGGAAACAAACATCAGCGCCAATACCGTCACCAACAACGAGGGAGTTTTCGACTTCCTGAACCAATTGCCTGGTTCCTACGTTCTCACCGTGGAGTTCTCTGGCTTCAAGAAGTACACGCGTTCCGGGCTGATACTCCGCGTCGGCGACATCGCAGAGCTCAACGTCAAGCTGGAATTGGGTGCCGTAACCGACAGCGTTTCCATCACCAGCGAATCACCCATTCTCGAAACCAGCACGGCCAGCCTCGGACAAGTGGTCGACAATCGCATGATCAGCGAAATGCCACTCGCGGGACGCGGCGTGAACTACCTGATGCAACTTTCGCCCGGAGCCGTTTCGACCAACGCACCGATGCACGGATGGTTGCCCCAGGCCCGCGGTTCGGTCTCAGACGTCGCTGTGGCGGGAACGCGGACGAGGTCGAGCGAGTTCACGCTCGACGGCATCCCCAACATGGCCAGCGGAGGCGCGATCGCCTTCCAGCCGCCGCCGGAAATGATCCAGGAGTTCCGCGTGCAAACCGCTGCTTATGACGCCTCTCTTGGCCGCTTCGCTGGCGCCAACGTCAACATGGTGTTGAAGTCAGGTTCCAATGCCTACCATGGCACGCTGTGGGCCTCGCATTTGAGCCGTCCCTTGATGACGCATCCCTTCTTCATCAACAGTAATCTGTACAACACCGCCACCGACCGGCCTGGCGAATCCTTCGAAGCCAAGCGCTCTCGCCTGTGGCCAGCTTCTCGCACCAACCGCTACCGCGCGCAAATCGGCGGCCCCGTTCAAATCCCCAAGCTCTATAACGGCCGCAACAAAACCTTCTTCAGTTACGGCAACGAGTTGATGGAGCGCAATTTCAACAATCAGTCCAATACGACAGTTCCGACCGAAGAACAGCGCCGCGGCGATTTCTCACGCCTGCTGGCCCTGGGTACGAGCTATCAAATCTACGATCCCGCCTCCGTGGTTCCGGTGGCGGGCGGGCGCTTCCAAAGGTCTCCGCTGCCTGGCAATATCGTGCCCACCAGCCGCATCAGCCCGATCTCGCAAAGACTCCTCACCTACTATCCGCTTCCCAACACGACCGGCACCGCTGACTTCCGCAACAACTTCGTCACGGCCACTCCGGCCCTGATCGACTATTGGAGCCACATGCTGCGCGCCGACCAGGTGATCAATGACCGGCATCGCTTCTACGTATCTTTCAGCACGATGCGCACGCTCGGCGACCAGGATCGCACCCTCAACAACGACGCCCGTGCCAGCATTTCTGTAAATCGCTTCAACTCGATTGGTCTCGATTATGTCTGGACGCTCAATCCCGCCTCAGTTCTGAACTTTCGCTATGGCGTCACTCGCCAGGCCAACCGCAGCAATGGCCCCACAGCGGGCCTCGATCTCACCAGCCTTGGATTCCCCGCTTCGTTCGCCAACCGCCTGGACCGCACGCTCACTTCGATTCCTGAAATCGACATCGGCGGCATGGCCACCATCGGTAATAATCCGCCCAGCAAAGGTGGCTTCACCGCTCAGATCTTGAGCGGCACGCTCTCTCAAACCAAGGGCAGCCACACGCTTCGTTATGGCGGCGAGTATCGAGTCATCCTCGATAACTCTTTCAACTACGGCAATTACTCCGGTCAGTATTCGTTCGCCAACGCCTGGACCCGGGGACCACTCGACAATTCGCCGGTCGCCCCCATGGGGCAAGGCATGGCTTCATTCCTCTTCGGCTTGCCCACCAGCGGCTTCTTGGATGTGCAGGATTCGATCGCCGAAAAATCCGGCTATGCCGGCTTCTTTGTTCATGACGATTGGAAAGTCTCGCGCAAACTCACTCTCAACATTGGCTTGCGCTATGAACTTGAGCAGGGCATCCGGGAGCGCTTCAATCGAAGCAACCGCGGTATCGACCTTACCACCATCAACCCCGTCAATGCCGCCGCCAGAGCTGCGTATGCGCAAAATCCGATTCCAGAACTTTCACCCGCAAACTTCAACCTCCGCGGCGGTCTTCTTTTTGCAGGAGTGGGCGGTCAGCCGCGCGGCTTGTGGGATCCGGATCGCAATAACTTCTCGCCTCGTTTCGGCTTGGCGTATCAGTTGACGCCAACTACGGTGATCCGGGCGGGCTACGGGATCTTCTTCGAACCCCTGGGCGCGGATCGCGCCGACTCGACGCAACTCGGTTTTAGCCAGCGCACCAACATGAATCCTTCGGTGGATAATGGGCAGACCTTCCGCGCCACTTTAGCGAATCCATACCCAGACGGTTTCATCCCCGCGCAGGGTTCCTCGCAGGGACTGGCCACCAACCTTGGCCTGGGCCTCTCCTCGTTCTATCCGCAACGGCGCAATGCTTACATGCAGCGCTGGAGCTTCAACGTGCAGCGCCAATTGGCTCGCAATCTGGTGCTCGAAGTCGGTTACATCGGTAACCGCGGCACCGCCTTGGGTGTGCCTTACGATTACAACCTCACACCCCGCGAGTTGTTGAGCACCAGCCCAGAGCGTGACAACAATCGGATCAACTTCCTCACCGCCAACGTCGTCAATCCTTTCCGCGGCATTCCCGCATTTTCGACAAGCCCGGCGTTCTTGAACAATCAGTTCACATCGCGGGCCGCCCTCTTGCGTCCCTACCCGCATTTCAATGCACTTCAGATGACGATCAACGATGGCTATTCCTGGTATCACGCCGGCACGCTTCGGCTGGAGCGCCGGTTCGCAAGCGGCTTCTCTGTTGGCGGCCACTGGACTTGGTCGAAATTCATGGAAGCCGTCGAACGCCTCAACCCGCAGGACCTGCACCCGCATAATGTGGTTTCCCCGCAGGATCGGCCGCATCACATCGCTCTCAATGGCATGTGGGACCTTCCCTTCGGCAAAGGCCGCAAGTGGATGAACGGCAACTCCCGTTGGCTTGATGGGATCGCTGGCGGTTGGAGCATCAACGCCATTTACCAATGGCAGAGCGGTGGCCCAATCGGATTCGGCAACGTCCTATTCCGCGGCAACATCAAGGACATGGTTATCCCCTATGCAGACCGCACGGTGGAACGCTGGTTCAACACGAGCGGATTTGAGGTCAACCCGCAGCTCCAACTGGAGAGCAACTTGCGAACCTTCCCGCTGCGATTCACAGGTCTGCGTGCAGATGGCTGGAACAACTGGGATCTCTCGCTCTACAAGACGCTCTCGATCACGGAGCGGTGGAAACTTCAGTTGCGTGCCGAAGCTGTTGACGCATTGAATCACGCTCATTTTGGTGGCCCGAATACCACCCCCACCAACACGCTATTCGGCACTGTCAATGGCACCATTTGGAGCGAACAACGCAAGATCACTGTAGCCGCGCGGCTTACGTTTTGAGTCAGCGCTCGGGTCGAATTAGTTACGCCCGAGGTTCTGGCCGCGAACCATTGCTGGAGGACGAGATTGCGAGCGGCCATGGGGCGACCCAGTGGCCGCCTGTGGGTCATACTGCTCAAGCCACGTCTTGAGAGGAACATCGGAATCGGCGGGGTCATAGGTGCCGTTGGCTGATTGGGAGGCGCCGAGGATCTGGCGACGAATGGGATCAAGACCCGGGAGTAAATGCGAGACAGTCATTTCGTCCTTGGGGCGGAGCCAGCGGTAGCTGTAGCCGTACCAGATCACCTTGCGGGTGAGGTCTGAGGAGTTGGCGCTGCGGGAATGCCAGGTGCGCCGATCGAGGATCAGTGCGGAGCCAGCCGGGACGCAGAGCGGAATGGTGCCCTCAGGATTCGATATGCCGTCCTGCGGGACATCGATCTCGTTCTGGAGTTGAGTGCCGGGCACAAGTAGGGTATTTCCACGGCCGGGCTGGCTCACATCGGTGAGGTAGTAGCCAACCTTGAGAGACAGGCGCGGGCGCGGGTTCGATTCGATTTCGTCGTTGACGCGCATGCTGTCCTGATGCCAGGCAACAGACCAGTTCTGGGCAGTGGCGTTTTCGCGCGGAGTGACGTCGAGGTGCGAGTGGTAGAGGTAGATGTTCCAACCAAGGATGCCCCATACCTTGGGAAAGACCGTGGGCAGGTCGAGCAGGTCGACCATGGCATCGTCTTCGTGGACAACATTCGATTTCGAGAGAAGCTTGCCAGCCATGGCGGGAGTGCGCTCACGGGCATCAACACGGTCCGCAACGTCGATGAGGCGCAGGAGAAGTTCCGGCGGGATAGCGTTTTCAAAGATGAGGTAGCCGTGGGTTTCAAAGAAGGTGCGCTCTTCGCTTGAAAGACGGTGGGCGAGGCAGGATTGCTCCATTCGGACTGCATCATATCAGTGGGGAAGATTGGGGACAAGCGAATGCGGGCAGGGCTTCTAGGGCAAACAACCGATACAGGACCGATCTGATCTTATTTTTCGCAATTCTATTGCAATTGATTATCAACTGAAGCTATCCTAGACTTGTTCGGTCCGGGATTGAAAATTGATTCCACTCCGTTAATAACCTGAATTATTTCTATCGTTTATGGTGTTTCCTCCTCATGGGTAAGTTCCTTGTCGTACTCAAATCCGTCGTTTTTATTTTAGTAGTTTCATTGCGTTTGTCCGCAGAGCCCACGCCCGAGAGCCAGGTACAAGGTGAAGTTCGGGATGCCAGCGGTGCCATCGTATCGGGCGTGAAGGTCAGCATCCTCGACGCTGCTTCGCAGCGCGTTGTCTCTCGAGTCACCTCAAGCGTGGAAGGAAACTTCTCCTTCCAAAGCCTTCCCCCCGGCAAGTACATTCTCCGCGCCGAACAAAAGGATTTCACTGCCGTCGACACCCCACTCATGGTCAGTGCCAACCAGCGCACCAAGACCCGCATCACTCTTTACCCGCAAGGCAACAACATCTCCGTCACGGTGACGGCGGAACGCTGGGCAGCCCCCGGCGTGGTGGACGGCTTTCAGGGTCGGGGCCGGCTCGAAGACATTCAGGGCGTCCAGATCAACACCGGCAAGAAGAACGACGTGGTTCTGATCGACGACCTCGATGCCAACCTCGCTGGCAACAACCAGCGTCAGGCCTTCGCCAAAGTCCCTGGCATCAGCTTCTGGGAAAACGATTCCAGCGGTGTGCAGCTCAATCTCGCCACGCGCGGTCTCAGCCCGAATCGCAGCTGGGAATTCAACACGCGCCAGAATGGCTACGACATTGCTTCCGATGCGCTCGGCTACCCGGAGGCCTACTACACGCCGCCGCTCGAAGCACTCGAGCGCGTGGAAATCGTGCGTGGTTCGGGCTCGCTCCAATACGGCACCCAGTTTGGCGGCGTTGTGAACTTCATCACCAAGCCCGCCCCGCAGAACCGCAAGTTCAGCCTCGAAACGCAGCAGAGCTTCGGCAACCTCGGCTTGTTCGATACGTACAACGGCATCGGCGGCACGGCCGGCAAATGGGACTACGCCAGCTACTTCCACCGCCGGCAGGGCGACGGATGGCGGCAAAACAATGGCTTCAATACGAACACGGGCTATGGCAGCATCGGCTTTGCTCCCTCGCAACGCTGGAAGATGCGCCTTGAGCTCAGCGGCATGGAATACCTGATGCAACAGGCGGGCGGCCTGACGCCAACGCAATTCGCCGCCGATCCGCGCCAGAGTGTACGCGGCCGCAACTGGTTCAACGTGCGCTGGTTCATGCCCGCATTTACCGTCAGCTATCTTCCGTCCACGCGCACCCGCGTGCAGTTGCAAGCCTTCGGCCTCTACGGCGAACGCAATAGCGTTGGCAACCTCGCCGCCCCAAACGTGGCTGACATCGTCGGCCGCAACCGCCAAACCGACCGCGACACTTACAACAATGGCGGCACTGAGGCCCGCTTCGTACACAGCTTCAATTTCCGTGGCCGCATGTCGAGTGTTGCGGGCGGCTATCGGTACTTCCGTGGCCGCACCTTCCGGCAGCGCGGCCCGGGCTCTGGGCTGGGAGATAGCGACTTCCGCTTCCTGCCGGGCCAGCCCCTCGCGCTCGACCTTCTCTTCGGTACACACAACCATGCCGCTTATGTCGAAACTTCTCTGCGGCTCACCAACCGCCTCACGATCACGCCCGGCTTCCGTATGGAACGGATCACCACCTCAGCCACGGGCGCACCGGTCGTGGGTCGTCGTGAAATCACGCGGCATGTCCCCCTGGGCGGCATCGGCCTCGCCTTCCGCCTGACGGAATCGAGCGAGCTCTACGCTAACTACACGCAGGCCTATCGCGCCACTCACTTCAACGACATCTGGCGTGTGGATCCCGCAATCGTCGTCGACCCCAACCTTCGCGACGTACGAGGCTCCAACAGCGACCTCGGCGTGCGCGGCCGCATCGGTTCCGTGCTGCGTTACGACTTCAGCCTCTTCCAGATCAACTACGGGGACCGCATCGGCACCGTGGTGCAGGGCGGCGTCCAACGGGTCACCAACGTCGCCGACAGCCGCAATCGCGGAGCGGAAGGCTACATCGAGTTCGACGTTCTTCGCGCGGTACGCGGCAACGCGGGCTGGGGCAGTTTGAACCTCTTTCAATCCACTGGTTTCACCGATGCCCGCTACACGTCGGGTTCTTTCAATCGTAACCGCGTGGAACTGGCACCACGCTGGAACGACCGCTACGGCGCCACCTATGTGCGTTCGTCCTTCAGCATGACGCTCTCGCACACGCACATGTCGTCCATCTTTACGAACGCCACCAACACCTTCACCAGTGTCGATGGCACACAGGGTCTCAACCCTGCGTTCCGCGTCTGGGATCTCGCCGGCACCTATCGTTTCCACCGTTATCAACTCCGCGCCGGCGTCAATAACCTCACTGACAATTACTACTTCACGCGCCGCGCCACTGGCTACCCCGGTCCTGGAATCATCCCCGCCGATGGCCGCACCGTCTTCGTCGGTATCCTCGCGCGCTTCTAGTCTCATACAATAGCGGTCGATGTGGAAGTGGATCGTCTGGTTGTCGCTTGTCGCCGCGGAAGGGCCAGAAAAGATCGCAACCGATGTTCTGAGCCTCGGCGCACCCACTCACGACGGTAAGTTTCTCACTCACGTCCGCAAGGGGGATCTCGCCGTGCGGGACCTCTCCAGCGGCCGGGATCGTCTTCTGACACAGATCACCGGATCGGAGTTCGCCTACTTCAGCGTTCCCTCCCGTCGGGCCACCCACGTCGCCTACGCCTGGTTCAACGAGCAGCAGTTTTATGAATTGCGGATCGTTCCCTTTAGCGGAGGCCCACACCGTGTCCTGTTTCGGAATCCCGAAGCGGGCTTCGTACAGCCGTGCGCCTTCACCGCGGATGATCGCAAGGTGCTCACGCTGCTGTTTCGCCGCGACAACACGAGCCAGATTGTCCTGATCGATGTTGCGAGCGGGGCGATCGAAACTCTGCGTTCTCTGAACTGGGTTTACCCCAAGCGCATGGACGTTTCCCCCGATGGACGCTGGATTGTCTATGACTCCTTCCGCCCCAATTCAAAAACAGAACGAGCCGTTTATGTCCTTTCCACCGACGGCTCATCCGAACGCGTTCTGACCCCGGAACCTGGCTCCTGGCTCTTTCCTCTGATTTCTCCGGATGGCAAGAGTGTTTTCTATACAGGCGGCGATGCCGATTCGCTCGACCTTTGGCGCAGGCCTCTCGAGGGTGGCCCACCCACACGTGTGGCGAGTTCGCTTGGCCGTGCGCTGCCCCTTGGGATCACCGAGGCTGGGCTGCTGCTGTTTGGACGGCGTAATGGGGCTTCCGATGTTTTCGCCGTGGATCCCGCAGCGCCATCCCGGCTGAGCCCGCTGTCGGGATCTTTTCGTGGCATGAATCGAGGCGCAGTTTATTCTCCCGATGGCCGCTCGCTCGCGTATCTTTCGCGGCGCGGCGCGGAGAATTATGGCCAGGAATCGCGAACTGTACTTTTGCGTGATCTTGCGACTGGCGCCGAACGCGATCTTGCACCCCGCCTCGCCTGTCTCGACCGTTTGCACTGGGGCCCTGGCGGGCTGCTCATCAGTGGGAGTGATGGCCGCGGACGCGCAGGTGTATTCCGTCTCGATACAGCAAACGGCCGCCTCACCGCTCTCCATGCGGAGCCGGCAGGCCCGTTTCGCGGCTACCCTGCAGTTGTGACTGCCAGCGGATCGCTTTTCCTCATCAAGCAAGGAAAGTTGTGGCGTAAGTCTCCTGAGGGAGAGCTTGAGCCCACGGCCTTGTCTGCGATTGCGCTTGCTACCGAAAGCGAACAGCTGGCTCTCTTAGAGAATGACGTGGTCACCGTCCTCAACGAAAAAACTCTCGCGGTCACAGCCCAGCATTCCTGCCCTGCCTGCACTGAACTCGCGTGGGCTGGCGCGCTTGTCGGTGCAGGCCCGAAGACGCTTGTGAAATTGCCCGGTGGCGCGGTTGCTGGCCCCGCCTCACGAGAAGGCCCGATCAGCCTTTCGCCCGGCGGCAAGCAGTTGGCAGTAACCCTCAGCCAGGGCAGTGAAGAAATCTGGGCGCTTCGGGTGCGCCCATGATTTTCATCCTGCTGTTTGGCTTTCTAATTGAGATCCCGCTTGGGCTCGACCGCTTTCTGCCCGTACCGCCTGACAATCCTCTCACCGCTGAGAAAGTTGCCCTCGGTCGAAAGCTCTTCTTCGACAAGCGCCTTTCGCGCGACGAGACGGTTTCTTGCGCTACTTGCCACGACCCCGCCTTCGCCTTCAGTGACGGCGCGCCTCGTGCCAAAGGCATTCGCGGACAGATCGGCCCGCGTCGCACTCCTCGCATCGCCAACCGCGCCTGGGGCCGTACCTTTTTCTGGGATGGCCGTGCCGCCACATTGGAGCAGCAGGTCCTCGACCCCATTGCCAATCCGCTCGAAATGGATCTTGACCCTGCCGTCGCCGCCCGCCGGCTCGGCCTCAAGGTCGAAGATATGCAGGCTGCCCTGGCCTCTTACGTCCGCACGATCCGCAGCGGAGGCTCAGCCTACGACCGGTACCTTGCTGGCAACCAGCAGGCTCTCGATGAGGAGCAGAAAGAGGGGCTAGCCCTGTTTCGCGGCAAGGCTGGCTGCACGAATTGTCATCTCGGCCCCAACCTCACCGATGAAGAGTTTCACTACACCGGCGCCGGCCGCACGCCCAACGATGCGGGTCGCAAACAGCAGGGCTTCAAGACGCCCAGCCTTCGCGATGTCGCCCGTACGCCGCCTTACATGCATGATGGCTCGCTCGAAAGCCTCGACGCCGTGGTCGACTTCTACAACGAAGGGGGCAAGCCTCATCCTCGTCTCGATTCGGAAATGCAGCCGCTGCGCCTCACCCCCGTCGAGAAGCGGCGGCTGATGCGCTTTCTCGTTTCCCTGAATGGGAGCATCCTCGATGGTCTTTGAGCTGGCTTTGCTCTTCTGGGCCTGGCAACCGCTGGCAAACGCGTTTGGCGAACTGTATCGCATGGAATGGGAGCGACAGAAGTCTGCGCATGGCGATCAGTCCTCAGAGGCCGCTGCAGCGGCTCGCGATTGGGGCTTGTTTGAGTTGCGCCAGAAGAACTATGCCGCCGCCGTCAAGGCTCTGGAGTGGGCCGAGGCAGTGCAACCCGAAGAAGCTTCAGCCGAGGCTCTTGCCGAGGCCTACCGCCGCTCCGATCGCACCCCTCAGGCGATCGAGACGTGGCAGCGGTTGGCGCGATCCACTACGCCCGCTCGCGCTGCCCACGCGATGACAGCGCTCGGTGATCTCTCGGCGGATCGCCCCGCCGCCTGCCGCTGGTATCAGCAGGCTCTCAACCGTCAGGCCACCATCCCCCGATGGAACGATCTCGGCCTTTGCCAGCGCGAAACCAATCATCTCCCCGAGGCGATTGCCGCCTTTGAGAAGGCTCTTCTGCTTGACCCGACCCGTCGCGATCCAGAAACAGGGGCTACACTCAACAACCTTGCCAGTGCCCTGCTTGAAGCGGGCCGCTTGCCTGCGGCCGAACGATTCGAGCGTGAGGCACATACTCTCTTGCGTAACACCCTGGGCGCCGGTCATCCTCGAACGGCACTCGCTCTGAGTAACCTCGCCGATATCGTGCGTGCGCGAGGCAGACTACCAGAGGCGCGCCAAATGTATGAGCGTGCCTACACCGTTTTCACGCAACGTCTCGGCGCTTCTCACCCGTGGACGCAAGAGGCCGCCGCCGCACTGCAGTCACTGCCGCGGACGCAGCTTCGGCCCCGCTGAGTAGATTCCGATCCAGTGATTCGTAAAGCTCAAATCGGGGCTCGCCGCCACGGCTGGCATGTGGCACCCGATGCAATCCCCACTTACTTTGACCCGATGCTGTACCTGCGCATGACAGCTGGCACAGACGGCAGCATACGCGCCGCGATCTCGCGACAGCGCCTGGTGCGGTTGGTGACACGATAGGCACGAGAGCTTCCCGCCGCTTTTCAGAAAGCAGGCACTCTCAGCCAGATACACGGGCTGGTGCCGCACATTCCAAGGGTCGTCCCAACGGGCATCGGCTCCCGGTTGCCGGTGGCAGTTTCCACACTGTTCGTTGATTGCAGTGGCCTGATACTGTCCTGGGTTTTCGATGTTGTACTTGCCGCCGCCCGCCTTCACGTGCGCCGCCCCAGGCCCGTGGCAACTCTCACAACGCACACCGTTTTCATGCGGATGTATCTTGCCGCCTTCTCGCACTGCAGGCCCGCCCGTTGAATGGCAAGAAAAGCAGCGCAAGATTTGGGCACCCGGGTCAAACACGCGATAGCGCACGCCATCTTGCGTGGTGTGTCCCGGCGTTAGCCCCATCCGGTTGGTCTGCCGGAACCAGGATTGCGGCAGTTCCAGATAGTGCTTCTCGTCGAGTTGCTTCACCCACGTCTTGGCATGAGTTCCCGAGCCGAACTCCCAATCGGCCCGCGCATCGGCTGGTGCCAGAGCGCGAGCATGGCCCGACTTCTCCTGGCTGGAAGCAATGCTGTTATGACAACGACCGCAGGCCCCGGCGCCCACATACTGCTGCGCCAGGAGGCATGCGGCCATCAACAGGCTAGAAAACGATGCGACCACTGAACTGAATCTGACGACCGAATACTCCAGGCCGCTGTTGGAAGACGCGGCCGAAGTTCGGTGAGTTCGGATCAATGACCGGCGCTACCGTTCCCGTAAAGTGATTGGTGGTGTTGTAGCTCTCGGCCCGCAACTCAAACTTCACTCGCTCTTTGACGATGTCAAACTCTTTCGCGAGTGTGGTGTCGATGTTGAAGAAGCCGGGACCTACGAGACCTGGGAACTGCACGGGGTTCGTCCGGCGCGTAAATGCTGGCAGGATGCGAACCTTGCTCGTATCAAACCAGCGATCCCGCGTCGGGTTGGCCAACGTCGGGTCGCTATCCACCACAACGCTACCCAGTCGCATGAAGATGCCGGTGTTCGCCGACATCAATCCGCTGACCGACCAGCCGCCCAAAATTCCATCGAGCAGCGGGTGCATCTGGTTGGCAAACTGACGCTTGCGCCCGAATGGCAGCTCATAGATCGCCGCGCCGGTAATGCGTTGCCGGGCGTTGGTCGCCGGCTGCCAGGCGGGCTTGTTTAAGAAGTTGTCCACAACATCGTAGAACTCTTCATTCTGTTCCCGGTTGTAGTTGTAGCCGATCGTAAAGTTAAAGCCATTGGCAAAGGGCCGCTGGAACTGCATCTGCAGGCTGCGGTAACGGTTCGAGAAACCTCCACGCAACGTTTCGACAAGCGAGCCATACTGCGGGTAGGGCCGCAGCAATTGCGATACCGCCACATTGGCCTGCGTGCGCAACTGACCCGGCATCCGCTCGAGTGGTAAGCGATTGAAGAACGGGTTTGGCACGCTCTGGTTGATGGCGTTACCGGCGGCAAAGCCGATCCTCGGGTCCACCTGGTTCAGGTCATAGGCATAAGGAGCGCTACGCCCTAGGTTCGTGAAGAACGTAATATCAGCGAGAATCTTGCCAGGCAATTGCCTCTGCAAGCTCACGTTGATACGGTCGTTGACGCCCGGCGAAAAATCCTGTTGATACCAAGTCGCCGAATCGCCAAGCGCCGTATACCGTCCGAAGCTCTTGCCGCGCACGGGCACCAGTCCACCCGGGAAGGGGTTCTGCAACTGTTGCTGCGGTATGCCCTGAATCAGGCCAATCGTGGTCGAAGTGGCATCGAAGCCTGTATATGGCACACTGCCCAAAATGCTCAAGCCATCGGTCAGCGGTGCCGGTACGATATAGCGTGCCCAACCGATGCGCAGCGCCGTCTTGTTGTTGATCGCATAGGCCAAGCCGAGCCTAGGCATCAACAGAGTGCGCGGCGCATTCCAACTGTTCGGGTTGTTATCGTCGGTGAAGACCCAGGCGCCGTTATAGACGGGCGGCGCCTGCCGTAGCGCGGCAGCCGCCGCCGGAATCACGGGCGCGTTCGCGCCTTGGAACTCGGGGATCGGGTTGTTCAGATCCAGAAACCGGCTCAAACGGCCGAGCGGGTCGCGCATGCCAGTGAAGTATTCATAGCGCAAGCCCAGATTCAGGGTCAGCTTTGAAGTGATCTTGTAATCGTCCTGGATGAAGAATCCGTTGTAGTTCACTTGTGGCCGTTGAACCGGGATCGACCCGATCGAAGAGTTACCTTCAAGCACGCCCAACAACATCGATGCCCATGCATCTCCGCTCAGGTTGAGGTTGGGGGCATTGAACGTGTTCGCCGTCGTTGCGCGCGAGAACGTAAAGTTCATGGGTCGCGGCCGCGAAGCAACCACTAATTCCCGCCGGAATTCGCCGCCGACCTTCAGGTAGTGCTTACCGACGTTCTTGCTCATCTTCGCTTCGATGTTCCATGAAGAGGGCTCCTGGAACCAGTAGCCACCACGTCCCAGCGTGGTGTTCGAGGGGCCTTGCACGGTCACGCCGGGATAGTAGATATCAGGCAGTTCCGCGAGGTAAGGCTGATACCACGTGTTGTTACCCCAAAACCTCTTGAGATCGTCAGCCTTCAATATGGCCGAAGGCACGCCAAAGCTGTCGACGATCGCGTTGTAGGCGCCGCGGACATTGATCAGTGTCGTGGGGTTGATCGTGTACACAGCGTCACCCGAGAACGATGTCGAGTGGCGCTCTGATCCATCTGGCGGCTGTGCGGTAGAACCCGTGTAGTCATCCTGTGCCGTGTAGGTCTTGAAGCGGTTGTAGCGCCCGAATACCTTCAACTTGTCACTGATGTTCCAGTCCACACGGTCAGAAAAATTCCAGTACCGGAAGCGATTTGCAAAGCCGCTGATAAAGTTATTGACTCCGGTGGGGCCGGTACCCGCGCCGTTCGGCTTCCAGACATCGGCAATCATCGTGCGCGCCACCGGGTCGATGCGGCTGGCCGGGATCACATTTCCGGCAAAGGGTTGCCGGGTGACTGTGTTGCCGCTCACCTGCGTTGTGTAAGGATCGAAAATCGTCCGCAGTGCACCGGCCGTATTCAGGCTGCGCGAGAAGTCGCCGGTACGTTCCGCATCGGTCGGCAGCGTATTGAATGCCGTACGCGGCTCGATCGTCCGCCAACCCTCATAGCTCGCAAAGTTAAAGATCTTGTTCTTGCGAATCGGGTTGCCCATGGTCGCCCCCCAGGTATGCTGGCGAGTCAGATTTTTTGCCCCCGTCGTACGGTCGGCCAGCGCATTCAATACCGGGTTACGGCCTAGATAGTAAGCCGTACCGTGATAGGCGTTCGTCCCCGACTTCATCTGGACGCTCAGAACACCGCCCGCCGAGTGACCAAATTCAGCATCCACGGCGTTCTGCTGCACGTTCACTTCCTGCACTGCATCCATCGGCGGAGTGTAGCTGGATTTCTGTGCGGTCATCGACGGAGCGCCATCGAGAATGATGTCGTTCTTCGTGCTCGTGTTGCCGCCGACATCAAACTGCGAAGCCGCCCAGTGATGGAATGGGCTCTGTTCAGTTGTCGAGCGGATGACCGTCGCCGGGTTCAGGCTCACCAACAGGAATGGATTACGGTGAATGATCGGCAAGCTGTTCGCCATCTTCGTGTTCACCGTTAAGCCCATGCTCGATGTGTTGAATTCCACACTGACGGGTGCTGACTCGACGGTGATCTGCTCGTTGGTATTACCGATGGCAAGCGAAGCGTTAACCGTCACGTCGCCACGCGCCTGTACCAGGATATTTTTCTGGATAAAGCTCTTGAAGCCGGTCAGTTCGACGCGCACTGTGTAGTTACCAGGCGTTACGAAGTCGAAGAGATACTGGCCGCTGGGGGAAGTCTTCGTCTGGTTTTGTACGTTGGTTTCGTCGTTGGTCAAGATGACAGACGCACCTGCTACGACTGCGCCCGATGAGTCTGTCACAATGCCTTGCAGTTTTCCGCGCGTGTCTTGTCCGAAACACATTGCGGCGAGCAATAGGGCGAGCAGCCCCGCTTTCGTTTTATGAAGCATGGTGGCTGAGTTATATCGAAGCTTAGAGTGCCAAGTCAAATCGGGAAAGCTTCATAAAACGGTCGGAACTGCTAAGGAGCAGGCCCGCCCCGATGGAGTTAGAAGCGGAGAGTGAGACCCAATTGATACTGCCGCTGGTCCTGCTCGGCGCCGTTGATTTCGCCGAATTGTGGGGACTGTGCATTCGCGTTGGGGTTGTTGTAATGCGGTGTGTTGGTGAAGTTGAAGCTCTCCGCCCGGAAGGTCAAGTTATAGCGCTCGCTGAACTTGAACGTACGGTGGAGGGCGAAATCCCAATTGTAGAAAGCTGGGCCACGGAGAATGTTGCGGCCCGCGTTGCCGAGGGTGTTCTGGGCAGGGATGGCGAAGGAGGCCGGGTCAAAGTACTTCTGACCAGGACCGCGGTTGTTGATGTAACGGACAGGGGCAACGAAGTTGGGCCGGTCCGCATTTCCGGGTGCATTGACGACGCCTGCCACCGAGGGAGTGAACCAGGTGCCGGACATCATGCTGACGAGGCCCTGGAGTTCCCAACCGCCGAGGATTTGGGCCGCGGGGCCAGAATTGGCCAAGCGCTTCCCTTTGCCGAAGGGCAGTTGGTACATGTAGCTGCTGGTCAAGAGATGGTTCCGGTTGTCGCTCATTTGAGCACGGTTGAGGGCGACGCTGATGGGGATCGCAATGCCGCCAACATCTTCGGTGAAGTTGATACCTTTGGACCATGTATAGGCAGTGGTCATGTAGAGGCCGTCCGCCATGCGGCGATCCAGTTTGACCTGCAGGCCGTTGTACCAGGTATTGGTGCCAATGGGGATGTTTACATCCGTGGCCTTGCGGAAGGCCTGAAAGAGCGGTCGACCGTTGTTGCCTGAACCTGGCACTAGCGAAGCATTTATGTTGTAGTCCGACTGATTGTTGACACCCCGATTGCCCACATAAGCGACATCGAGGGCAAAGCGCCAGGGGAGGGCGCGCTGAATGGCGAAGTTCCAACTCTGGACGTAGGGGCTGGCGAGGTTGCGCGGGGTGACGCCCATGCCAAGGTTGAGCGGAGCATTCTCGATGATGCCGCTTGAGGGGATGTTGAAGGGGACAAAGGCAGGGAAGCCTGTGCCCATGGTGACGGAGGATGAAACAAAGGCGTTGGACGCAGGGAAGCCATTGTTCTGCAGGATGGGGAAGTTAAACTGCCCCATGCGGCGGGGATAAAAGCTGATGCCGTAGCCAGTGCGAATGACGGTCTTTTCCTGGAGACGGTAGGAGATACCAAGGCGCGGACCCCAATTGTAGTTGGTGTTGGCGATTTGGAAGGGGACGCTACCGACGCCTGATATTTCAAGTGAGTTGTTAGAGGGGTTGTAGTTGGAGAAGCCGCCGGGCAGGCGCGGACGGGAACCCCGTTCCACTTCGAGGCGAAGGCCAAAATCGATGGTGAGCTTGGGGCTGAATTGGAACTTGTCCTGCACGTAGAAGTTGGAGATCAACTCGCGGCGGGCTGGGAAGACGAAGGGCAAGTCGCGACCGCTCTGGTTCGGTACATCGAGCAGGAATGCGGCGAAGGAATTGGCGAAGTTGCGGCGCGTGTCGGCGGAGTCGCCGGTTTGTCCCGGAGCATATTCAAAGCGGCCACGGGGATTGAAGGCTTGGGTCTGGAGCAGGTCGTTGCGTTCACGGCGGATGTCGACACCGAAGCGGACGATGTGCTTCGAGAAGGTCTTGGAAAAGTTGTTAACAATGCCAAAGCTGGTGACGGCGCGGGCCCAAGGCAGACTGGGCGAGAACCCAACCAGGGGAGCGGAGAAGCCGTTGATATTGATCTGGGTGAGACCGGAGGTCCAATCGTCCAGGTTCACGCCCCGGATCCCGATTTCCTCGGACGTCTTCTTGCGATAGTCGGAATTCAGAGCGTCATTACGGTTGCGGATCAGGCCAACGCGAGACTCCCAAACGAGGGTGGGGCTGAGGACTTTGGAGTAAGTGGCCCCAGCAGACTGCGTGCGGGCTGGTCCACTGCCGCCGAAGCCGCCATTGCGGAAGCCGCCATAGATGCCGCCCGGGCCGAACAGGCCGGGATCGAGCACGAGTGCCTTTTGTATGGAATAGCGAACCGCGAGGCGGTCATTGGAGGTGACGACCCAATCCACTTTGGAGTCGGCCTGGTCGAGAGTCTTAACGCGGACGCTGTTCTGGTCGTAGTTGATCTGGCCTTCGGGCCCGGTGAGGTTGGGAAGCGGAACGAATTCGAGGATGCGGCGTGCAATTGGGCTAACACGGCTACCAGGGATCTGCGCGTTGGGGAATGGCGTACGGCCGCCTCCAGTGGCATTGCCCGTGTTGGGGTCGTAGATGGTGACGCCGCCGGCGGCCAGGTTGCCACCGCGGAAGATCGAGCTGGGAAGAGTTCCCCGGTTCACTTGACCTAAGTGGTCGCGGCTGCCCTGGTAGTCACCGAAGAAGAACAGCTTGTCCCGGATGATGCGGCCGCCAAAGGTACCTCCGAACTGGTTATAGACCGTGGGCGCCTTCGATTGGGCGAAGGTGTTGCGGGCTTGGATGTTCTCGTTGCGGTGGAAGTGAAAGAGGCTGCCATGGAAATCGTTGGAGCCGGAGCGGAGGGTGACGTTGGTCACAGCGCCGCCGGCGTTGCCGAACTCGGGGTCGAAGTTGGAAGTGGAGACATCGACGGTGGCGATGGCTTCGGCGGGCGGTACGAGCGCCGTGAGGTTACCGTTGTCGATCTTGTTCTCAATCCCCTCGATCTGAAAGTTATTGAACTGGCGGCCCTGACCGTTCACACGGACACTGAGCGAATCCTGCGAGTTGTAGAACTCGGAGTGCTGCCGGGAGGGGCGACCGACACCGGGAACCAACGTGAGAAGGCCTTGATAATTGCGGTTAAAGAGCAGGGGCATATTCTGCAACTGCTGCTGTTCAATGCGTCCGCCAGTATCGGCGCGATCAGTCTGGAGGATGGGCGCAGCCGTGGCGCTGACGTCGATGACCTGCGTGATCTGACCTGGAGTGAGATCGAAGTTGACACGCGCTGTGGAGTTGGGCTGGAGCTCAATGCCGGAACGCAAGCTCTTCGAAAAGCCTGCTTTCTCGGCTTCGACAGTATAGAGGCCGGGATCGAGGTTCACGAAGAAGTAATTGCCGGCGTCATTGGTTTCCGCCATGCGCTGCGCATTGGTGCGGGTTTCCGTGAGTGTGATCTTGACCGCTGGGACGATTGCGCCAGACTGATCCTGGATGGTGCCAAGGATCTGGCCCTTCAATACCTGAGCATATGAGGTGGAAGGGACAAAAGTGAGGACAGCGACGGCAGCAAGGCCGAGGCGAGCAGATCGAGACATGTGAAGAACTCCCTGTAAGCGGAAATGAATTACCGCTGAGGAGAACTGTATATCAGTTTGCGTGTGCGCGCAATCGCGATGGGCTGGATGCCTAATGGGTCGTGAACTGCGAGAAAATCTCATGGGCCGCGCGTACGCGGGCGTCGATGGGGTAGTTCTTGTTCGCCAGCATGACAATGCCGATGCGGCGAGTGGGGATGAATGCAACGTATGCGCCGAAGCCGCCGGTGGAGCCCGTCTTGTTGAGAATGACTGGACTGCCGGGAGCCATTGGGGGAACGATGGCCTGCACCGGTTGTGGATCGAAGATGACCGAGGGGGAGTTGCCCGCCAACAGCTTTTCGATTGAGGCCGGATATGGGTATTGCTCCCAGATCATGTCCTGAGTCATTTCGCCTACCTTGAAGTAGCCGGTGCGGGTTGTCTTCAAAGCGCTGGCCAGTTTTGCCGAAACGTCGCCAAGCCCCAAGTGGGCTTCAATGAAACGCAGCAGGTCGGTGGTGTTGGACTTTACGCCATAGGCCTCAGAGTCGAGAGGGCCGGGAGAAACACGAACGGGCTTATCTTCGCGATTGTGGCCCCAGGCATAGTTGGCCATCGCCTTCTGTGGCACTTTGATGTAGGTCCGCTGCAGGCCGATTTCTGGAAAGAGCTTGCCCTCCATTAAGGTTGTGAAGTCAGCCGCAAGAGCCCTGGCTGCGACGACGCCCAGCAGACCGATGCTGGGATTTGCGTAATGGCGCTGCACACCGGGAGCGAACTGAGGCTTCCACTGGCGAAAATAAGACGTCAGGTCCTGCTGGGTCTTCACCCCGTCTGGAAACTGAAGCGGAAAGCCACCCGCGGTATGGGTTGCCAGATCCAGCAGTCGCACGCGGTCGAGAGCGCTGCCTTTCAACTCAGGCAGATGCTGGCTGACGAAATCGTTGAGTGACAGCTTTCCATCCACTTCGGCGCGTGCGGCGAGAGTGGCTGTGAAGGTCTTGCTGATGGAACCCAGTTCAAAGAGGGTGTCGCGCGTGACGTTGATCTTGGGGCTACGAGAAGCCAGTCCGGCTTCGACGAAGTAACGCTTACCCTCGATCGTCACTCCCACGGCCATGCCGGGAATGCCGTGCTTCATGCGCAAGGGCTGGATGACCGACTCAATGGCCTTCTTCACTTCTGCTTCGCTGGGCGCGTTTGCAGCACTCAATAAACTGACGCAGCAGAGCAGCGCCGTGGGGAAGCGAAGTGTACGAATGGACATTTCACAATCTTCCCATGCGAGCTCGTGTAGTGGAGCTTCGGATGGATCTCTACTTCGCTGTCAACGGACCCATGGGGGCGCCGACTTCAAACTCTCGGGCCACGTCGTAGTTCGGGTTTTGGGCCGGGATCTGAGCATTCGTCTCCTTCAGCCAGGCTTCGAGGCGTTTGCGCATGGCGGCGGCTTTGGCAGGTTGAGACTGGGCGAGGTCGGTGGTCTCGCCAATGTCGGCTTTCAAGTTGTAAAGCTCCGCGTGATTGTCTTCAAAGAAGAGAATCAGCTTGTCGTCGCCATTGCGGATTGCCGCAGCGGGGCGGCCTTTTTGGGGGCTGTAGTGGGGATAATGCCAGAACAGATCGCGCACTTTGCCAGCGCGACCGCGCAGGAGAGAAGTGAAACTGCGGCCATCCATGGCGGGTAACTTCTGCGTGGGGATCCCAGCGGCATCTGCGATGGTGGGCGCGTAGTCGTAGCTGACCACAGGATCGGAACAGGTGCTGCCTGGTTTGACCACACCCGGCCAACGGACCACGGTCGGCACTCGAATGCCACCTTCGTAGAGATGTCCCTTGCCGGATCTAAGAGGAAGATTTGAAGTGACAGGGCGGTTCTTCCATTCTCTTGAGGTGACCCCGCCGTTATCGGCACTGAAGAGGATGAGAGTGTTGTCGGCAACACCTGTCTCCTCAAGAGTCTTCATGATTTGCCCAACGCTCTCGTCGACGCTTTCGATCATGGCGGCGTATTCACCGAAGTTCTGGGGGTCGTTCGGATTCGATTTGGCGTCGTACTTCTTCACTTTGTCCGGCTTGCCTTCAATGGGTGTGTGGACGGCGAAGTGAGGAAGATAAAGGAAGAATTCGCGGGCTTTGTTTTCGCGGATGAAGTCGGCGGCGAGAGTAGTCAATCGGTCGGTCAGATAGTCGCCGGGCTTGGCGTCGAGGTTGATCTTTTTCCGCCAATCTGGATAGAAGAAGCTGTTGGTGGAGCCCGCCTCGTCTCCGGCGAGCGAGACATCGAAGCCCTGGTCGGAGGGAAGGAAGCCTTGGGTGCCAAGGTGCCATTTGCCGACGCAAGCGGTGCGGTAGCCCTGGCCGCGCAGCAGTTCGGCGATGGTGACCTCATCAAGCGGCAAGGCAAGGCGCGCACTGGGCTGGATCACCTTGGTGTGATGGAAACGGTTGGAGGCACCCTGGAGATGAGAAGTGAGATGGAGCCGGGCAGGTGCCTTCCCGGTCATGATGGCGGCGCGAGTGGGGGAGCAGACAGCGCTGGCGGAATAGCCATTGGTGAAGACCATTCCTTCACGCGCAAGGCGGTCGATGTTCGGTGTCTCGTGGAACTTGCTGCCATTGAAGCCGGTGTCGCGCCAGCCGTAGTCATCAATGAGGATGACCACGATGTTGGGGCGGCGCTTGCGCTGTGCGGCAGCGCAAGCTGCCGGGAGAGAGGATAGAAAGGATCGGCGCGTCATCAAGCGATCATCTTATTTGATTTGAGGCTCGAATCTAAGTCAATTCGCCGATCGAAAGCAGCTCCGCGCGAAGAGCAAGACGGCGCGGGTCATTCATGGCGAGAGTTTGAATCGTCGTGCGCCCTGTCGGCGACAGGCCTATCAGTAAGGGGCCATCGAAGCGAAAGTGGGCTGGCCAGCGCTGTTTGCGGGGATGAAACAGGGGAGTGAGCTTACCCGTTTTAGGATCGATCCCGGATAGGTTCGAGCCCTTGTGGGAATTGCAGCGATGGCAGGCAAGAGCGAGATTGTCCGGCTGGTCGGTGCCGCCATGCTTGACGGGCCGGATGTGCTCAAAGTGGTGGGTGAGTTCGGAGAAGTCCTGATGGAGGTGACAATACTCACAGCGGTATCGAGCTCGGGTGCAAACGCGTCGTCGGGTGGCGGCGTCGATCGGCATCAGGCGGATGCGGTGAGGTTGAGGCGACGGCGCGCCTTGAGCTTGAGGATCGAGATGAAATCCATCGCGTTGATGATGGATTCATATTCGGCCTGATCGGCGGCAGAAATGGTGCCCTCATTCGCCTGAAGGGCAAGTTCGGCTACGCGCTCAGAGATGGCGGGATCTGTCTTGAGTGCCAGCACACGGCGGGCAGATTCAGCATCCAGGCAGTTTCCGAGAGGCTCTAAAATTCCACTCAACGAGGGGTGGGCACTCATTGGAGTTGTTGCAAGGCAGCATCCACCGTGGCATCCGGGGAGAGGAAATCATAGATGCGGGCTAGCTTGAAGATGCTTACGACCCGGTCCGATGGATTGGCGAAGCGCAGCTTGCCGTCGGCGGCGCTGACCTTGCCGTTGCAGTTGATGACTACGCCGATTGCGGCGCTATCGAGGTAGCTGATCTCTGTCAGGTCAAGGATAATCTTTAGCTTTTCGGCTTTGAGCAACTCTTCGACTACCCATTCGAGAGACATGAGCTGATTGCCCATGGTCAAAGTTCCCTTGAGGGCGAGGATAACTACGCCGCTTTCGTGATCGATTCGCTGTTGTTCAAATGGCATGAAAATCTGAGTATGGACCAGTGCGTATCTTAGCAAACGTGGCTTATTTCGTAAGCGATTGCAGGATCGCGTTAGCGACTTGTATACCTAGCTGCTCGGATCCTTCGTCGATAAAGTGGACGTTGACTGGTCGCTGGATGTTAGCGAGACGAGGCTGGGCAAAGCCGAAGAGGTCGTTGATTGAGACGCCTTCGGCTTGCATGATTTTGACCGCTGCTTCGTTGTAGAGGACTACGTCGGCGGGTTGCCTTGGGGGACTGACTTTGCCTTCGGGAACCGGAGTTGTGGTGGCGAAGATCAGTGTGGCCTTGGTTCGCTTGAGGCGCTCGGTGAAGAGGCGGAGGTACCGTTTGTAGGCTTCCAGTGGAACCTGCGGTTCGCCATCGTCGAGGCGCTTCAAGTCGTGCAAGCCAAAGTTGAAATGGATGACATCCCATTTTTCTTTTCCAAGCCAGGACTCGGCCATGAACACACCGTTGGCCGAGGTGCCGCCATTGGCGGGGATGCGGTGGACTTCCGCTTTGCCTTCAAGCAGCTTGCGGACTGGGATCTCGTAGCCCATCGAAATGGAGTCGCCGATAAGAAGTACTCGGGGCAGCCCAGGGGCGGGATTGTCCTGGGCGGAAAGGAGGAGGAAGAGGATCAGGTCCATAGGGGTGGGGCCATCTGTCGATTGACAGTGTTGAGCTCGGCAAGGAGGCTCGATTTGAGTGCGGGTTGAGAAGCGGAGAGATCAGTCGACTCACCGGGGTCTTTGTCGAGATCAAAGACCTGGTAGTCGGCAGGGCGCTGCAGAACGATCTTATGGCTCCCTTTGCGGAGAGCGAGATTTGGGCCGTAGCGCCAGAACATGGTGTCGCGCTTTGCTTGGGCTTGAGAGTCGAGTAGGTTGATGCCGTCGAGATTCTTGGGTGCGCTGAGGCCAGCAGCGGCGAGTGCTGTGGGAAGAATATCGAGGGAGCTGGCAGGTTGGTGGTTGACGGCGGGGGCGACCTTGCCCGCCCATTGCATGGCAAAGGGAACTCGGATGCCGCCTTCGTAGAGTTGGCCTTTGCCGCCTCGGAGGGGTTTGTTCGAGGAAGTGAGTTCGGCGGTGGGGCCACCGTTGTCGCTTAAGAAGAAGACAAGCGTGTCTTGTTCGAGGTTGTGGCGTTTGAGTGCGTTGAGAACCTGGCCGGTGGCGTTGTCCATGGAGCGGGTCATGGCGGCGAAGAGGCGGCGCTGTTCACCTTTGAGGTTTTCGAACTCACCCAGCATGGAGACAGGTGCCTGCATTGGACTGTGGATGGCATTAAAGGCGAGGTAGAGGAAGAAGGGTTGCTCGCGATTGCGATCGATGAAGCTGGTGGCCTCGCGGGCCAGGGCATCGGTGAGATAGGCCTTCTCTTCGACGGGATCTTTGCCACGCAGGATCGGATTGTCATCGTCGTAGGGTGGTTCGTTGGTGCGCAGGCGGGTGAGCGCGCCGCGGTAGGGGGGCGGGTAGTAGAAGTGGCCCTCGTGGAGGAAACCGTAGAACTCATCGAAGCCGCGGCTTTGCGGGTGGAATTTGTCGACGCCGCCCAGGTGCCACTTGCCGACGAGGCTCGTGCGATAGCCCGCGTCCTTGAGGTGATTGGCCACGGTTCGCTCGGTGAGCGGGAGGCCAATGGTGGGATCGAGATTGCGTTTCCCGATGACGTTGAGCTCATGGCCGTAGCGGGTTTGGTAGCGGCCGGTCATGAGGCCGGCGCGGGAAGGACAACAGAAGGGGGCACTGACGTAGCCCTGGGTGAATCGAACGCCGCGATTGGCGATCGAATCGAGATGCGGCGTTGGAAATTCTATGTTGCCCTGGAAGCCGAGCTCGCCATAGCCGAGGTCGTCGGCGAAGAGAATGACGATATTGGGCTTGCGGCGCGGGGGTTGTTGCGCGGCGAGGGCGGTGGCAAGGAAGTGGCGGCGGAGCATGTGGGTTAACTCTGTTGGGCAGTGAGAGTGGAGATGAAGGAATCGGCTTCGAGCATGGACCCTTCGATGTCTTTGATGAGTGTACCGACTTCGCCGTCCAGCTTTGCGGCGGTCGATTTGAGGGAACCGCTGGCACGAGCGTTCAGGTTGTGTTTGAGAAAGAGCACCTGATCGCGAAAGCCGTCGAGGACTGGCTTGATTTTGCGTTCTGTTTGCTGCATGCGCTTGAGGTATTGCTGGTGGCGTGTACGTGTTTCTCGCAGCATTTGGAGACTCCGGGTGCGAAGGGATTTATCTTTCATTGCACCGGCCTCTTTATCCCATTCTTCAAAGAGGTCCTTGGCGACTTTGTCGATGCTTGCAATGCGGTCTGAAAGGGCCTGAGAGCGCTTTTCGGCTTCGGTGAATTCGCCGTTCAGCTTCTTGTAGGTTTTCTCGAGGTCTCCGCCGTTGAAGCCGGTGAGAGCCTGGAAGGCTTCAAGTGTAGTTTTAAGCTGCTTCTTGGCTTCCTCTTGATCCTTTTTGCCATCGACGATTCGCTGGACGAGGATGTCACGTTTCTCTTTGCCGATCTTCTCCATGGCCTCGTAATAGATTGAGGAGCAGCCTGTGAGGAGCAAGCTGCTGAGGAGAAGTATGCGCATGCAAGTTAGCTTAGCGGAGGGTGGCGTCGCGCGGGTCCAGCGGGTCTTCGGGGACTGCAGGCAGCTTGCGGCGGAAGAGAATGCCGATGATGCCGCCAAAGAGGACTGCACCCAGCAGGGCAATGCCGGTGACCGCGAAGAAGGGGAAGCCCTGAGACTCATTGATGAGGGCCTCTTTGACGGGTTCGTCGATGCGGAAGCGGATCGACTTGTGCGTCTCGGTAGTGGTTTCGTTGCTCTCGATGAAGCGATTGTCGAGACGGACGTGGGAAAGCTCTTTCCCGAGGCCAAGCATGGTGCGGGGGATGGCAATCGAGACGATGGCCTTGCGGGTGTTGGGCAAGAACTTAACGTGGAGCTCACGGCGGGCCGCATCGAAATTGACGCTCTCGATGGGTGAGCTTTCAGGCCAGGCGATGGTGAGCTTGCCGGCTTGTTGCGGGGCGACAAAAGCACCGACCTCTTCTTCATGGATGCGCATCCCCTCGTCAGCCAGGGCAGTGATGCAGCCGACACGGTTGGGATCGAAAGTGCGATCGGGAGGAGTCTTGCCGAGAGCGGCGATGGGGTCGGACTGAGGAATCGCGTTGAGTGGGTAGCCGTAGATCGCGTCGAAGGCACGCACCCAGCGGCCAGCGGCATCCTGCATGGCGATGGAGGAGTATGTGGTTAGGTACTGCCGGCGGAAGTCGTAGATGGCATGATGCCCGCGGCGCGAATCCCAGTTGTGATGCTGGAACTTGACGAGGCGGCCAGCGGTGCGGAGCCATTGGCCACCGTTAGGAAGTGGAGCTTCGGCGACTGGGCCTTCGTGGTCGACACCGGCGGAATTGATGCCGTCTGAGATCTGGCAACGATCAAGACGAATGGACGTGCCACCTGGGCCGAAGAGCCGGTATTGATAGTTGTAGCCGGAAGCTTCTTTGACGCACCAGATGTCGATGCCGCCACCGGCGGGATCCTGGATGCGCATGAGGTGGAAGTTGCCATCCTTGTCCGGTGCGGGACGTGGGGTGGCGCTTGGCCCCGCGCAGGCGGGGAGGTTGGCGAAGCGCATGGGAAGCGGCGTGGTTTGAGCCACAGCTACCCATGCGATTGCCGCAAGAAACAGAAGACGGATCACGATTCGAGTTTTGCCTTAAGGATGCCGTTGACGGCGCCAGGATTGGCCTGGCCTTTACTGGCCTTCATTACCTGTCCCACCAGGAAGCCGAGGAGGGCGACTTTGCCCGCCTTGTATTGCTCGACTTCTTTGGGGTTGGCTGCCAACACTTCTTCGATGATCTTGTCGAGTGCGCCGGTGTCGGAAATTTGCTTGAGGCCATCGCGATCCATGATGGCCTTGGGGCCGAGCCCGTCGGAGAACATCTTGGGGAAGATCTCTTTGGCGAGCTTACCGGACAGTTCTCCAGACTGGATGAGGCCGACGAGTTCGCCGATGTGCTCAGCGGGGATGGGCGATTCTTCGATGGATTTACCGGCGGCGTTGAGGAGACCGACGAGTTCACCCATGACCCAGTTGGCGGTGATTTTAGGATCGGGCGAGGCCTTGGCGGCGCGCTCATAGTAGTCAGCCATGGGGCGGGTGAGCGTGAGGACCTGAGCATCGTATTCGCGCAGGCCATATTCATTGATGAAACGGGCGCGGCGGGGAGAGGGCAGCTCGGCCATCTTCGAATGGATCTCGTTCTTCCACTCTTCGGTGACGATAACGGGGAGCAAGTCGGGCTCGGGGAAGTAGCGGTAATCGGCGGCTTCCTCTTTGTCGCGCATCAGCGTGGTTTCGCCAGAATCGGGGTTGAAGAGGCGGGTTTGCTGACGGACGCGCTGGCCGGATTCGAGCAGGCCGATCTGGCGGAGGATCTCGTACTCGATGCCTAGCTTGACGTGACGGAAGCTGTTGAGGTTTTTGATCTCGACCTTGGTGCCAAACTGTTCGGCACCCTTGAGGCGGACGCTGACGTTGGCGTCGCAGCGGAGCTGGCCTTTCTCCATGTCACAGGCCGAAACCTCGATGAACTGCATGGCCTGTTTGATCTCGGTGAGGTAAGCGTAGGCTTCGTCGGCGCTGCGCATGTCGGGCTCGGAGACGATTTCGATCAGAGGCGTGCCGGCACGGTTGAGATCGACGTAGCTGTACTTCTCGCTGTCCTTGAAGCCGTCATGAGAGCTCTTGCCGGCGTCGTCCTCCATGTGGACGCGGGTGACGCCGACACGCTTGTGGGTGCCTTCGACATTGATGTCGACGTGACCGTGCTCGGCAAGAGGCTGATCGTATTGAGAGATTTGATAGCCCTTGGGGAGGTCGGGATAGAAGTAGTTCTTGCGGGCGAAGACGGACTTTGCGTTGATCTCGCAATGCAGGGCGAGAGAGCCTTCGATGGCCAGCTCAAGAGCGTGGCGGCTGAGAACGGGCAGTGCGCCGGGGAGACCGAGACATACGGGACAGGTATTGGAGTTGGGATTCTCGCCAAAGCTGGTGGGGCAGCCGCAAAAAATCTTGGTGTTGGTGGCGAGTTGGCAGTGCACTTCGAGGCCAATGACAGGTTCGTATGTGGCGACCTGTTCGGGCGTAGCGAGCGCCGCTTCAGCGGTGGGCATATTTTTTATTTTGGCATAAGGGGTGTATTTTGCTACGCTTTAGCGCTATGAAGCGGCTATCGTTGGCTTTGTTTGTGGCGCTCCCATTTGTGGGGCAGGAGGCGGACCTCGTGTTGCGGGGTGGTGTGGTTTGGACTGGGGAAGGTAAGTCGACGGCTGTGGCGGTGCGAGGAAATAAGATTGTCGCGGTGGGCGAGGCGGCGGGGCGGATGAAGGCGAGGCGGGTTGTTGATTTGAAAGGGCGGTTTGCGATGCCGGGGTTTAATGACGCGCATACGCACTTTCTTGAGGGGTCGATGGGGCTTGAGCGGATTGATCTGACGGGGATCTGCACGCTGCCCGCGATTCAGAAGACGATTCGGGATTATGCGACGACGCATCCAAACGCGGCCTGGATTACCGGGAGCGGGTGGGAGTACACTTGCTTTCCGAACTACCGGCTGCCGACGCGCGAAGATATTGACGCTGTGGTAGCAGACCGGCCTGTGTTCTTAACTGCTTACGACGGGCATACGGCCTGGGCGAATTCAAAGGCAGTTCGGATTGCAGAGCTGGCAACGGCGACCCTGACACGAACGGGGGAGATCGTGAAGGACGCGGCTGGGAACCCGACGGGCGTGTTGAAAGAGGGAGCCATGCAACTGGTTTCACAGCATGTACCCAAAGAGACGCGGGAGGAGAAGTTGGCGGCGTTGTCGCGGGGTTTGAAGATGGCGGCGGCGATGGGGATCACGAGTCTTCAGAATGCGTCGCGAGGGCAGGATGATGTGGAGCTATATGCGGCCCTGCTCGCGCAGGGGCGGTTGACCGTCAGGACTTCGCTCGCGCTCGATGGCGGGGCGAAGATCGATTTTGAACGGTATGACCTGCTGCGAAAGAAATATCAATCGCCGATGCTGGCCGTGCGAGCGATCAAGTTCTTTCTGGATGGCGTGATTGAGACGAAGACGGCGGCGATGCTGGAGGCGTATACGGGCGAGACCACGGCCGGGGTGTTGAATCTGCCCGAGGCGGATTATGCGGCGGCGGTACAAAAGGCAGACGCGGCGGGTTGGCAGGTTTACACCCATGCAATCGGGGATCGAGCGGTGCGCGTGGCGTTGAATGAGTATGAGGCGGCCATGAAGGGGAATCAGACCAAGGGGGCACGGCACCGGATTGAACACATCGAAGTCATTGATCCACAGGATGTTCCCCGGTTTGCAAAGTTGGGGGTGTTGCCGGTGATGCAGCCGATCCATGCATACCCTGCGACCGTGGCGGTTTGGGAAAAGCTGGTGGGAGACAAGCGCAAGAAGCTGGCTTTCCCGTGGGCCAGTATTGCTGCGACCGGGGCTTCAGTGACGTTCTCGAGTGATTGGCCCGCTTGCATCGCGATGGACCCGATTCGAGGGATTCATAATGCGGTGAATCGGATGACGATGGAGGGCGAGCCGGTAGGCGGATGGGTGCCGGAGCAGCGAGTGACGCTTGAGCAGGCGTTGCGGTTTTATACCTATGGTGGCGCTTACGCGAGCTTCGAGGAAAAGATCAAGGGCAAGTTGGCCGTGGGCCAATTGGCGGATGTTGTGGTGCTCGACAAAAACCCGTTTGCGATGGCGGCGAAGGACCTGCATCAGTTAAAGGTGGCGATGACGATCATGGATGGGAAGATCGTTTATGGCAACAACTAAACTGAGGCTGCTGGCCTTCTATTTGGCGCTGTCCATGATGGGGCAGGAGGCAGATCTCGTATTGCGGGGTGGAGTAGTCTGGACCGGGGACGGTCGAACCACGGCAGTGGCCATAAGCGGGAACAAGATTGTCGCGGTGGGTCCCGCAGCGTCGCAGATGAAAGCCAAGCGAGTGGTGGAGCTCAAGGGGCGGTTCGCGATGCCGGGGTTGAACGATGCGGATTTGCGATTTTTGACGGGGGCGCCGGGGCTTTACTATCTGAATCTCACCGGGATTTGTTCCGTCCCTGAAATGCAAAAGGCAATCCGGGATTATGCGACTCTCCATCCAGAAAGGGCCTGGATCTCTGGGTTTGGTTGGGAGTACAAGTGCTTTCCGAATTTTCAATTGCCGACCAGGGAGATTATCGACGAGGTGGTTTGGGACCGGCCTGTGTATCTGACGGGATATGAAGGACTGGCGGGCTGGGCGAATACCAAGGCCCTACAGTTAGCGAGTGTGTCCAGTAGCAAAGAGGCTGCTAATGAGCACATCATTAAAGACGAAAGGGGAAGGCCAACCGGCTTGTTTCGGGAAGGGGCGAGCGGAATGATGTGGCAGAAAGTCCCGGAGCTTTCGCGGGAGGAGAAACTGAGGGCACTGGTTGAGGGGATGAAGAAAGCCACCTCAATGGGGATTACCAGTATTCAGCCAACGGTGCGCAATAAAGAAGAGTTGGAGTTGTTTGTCACACTGCTTGAGCAAAGGCGGCTGCTGTTGCGGACCTCGATCGCAATCGATGTGGACGCGAAGACGGATCTGACGAAGCTGGAAGCTCTGCGAAAGAAGTCTCAGTCGCCAATGTTCGCAGTGAGGGGAATTAGTTTGGACATGGATGGGAAGATTGACGGAAAATCGGCGGCGATGTTGGCTCCGTATGAGGGAGAGGCGCATGGTGGAGCGGTGAATTTCAAAGATAAAGATCTTGAATGGGTGATGAAGCGAGCCGATGCGGCGGGATGGCAAGTGAGGGCGCATGCTGGCGGCGACAAAGCAGTGCGGGTGACCCTCGATCAGAACGATGCAGCGAAGCTGTAAAACAAGACCAAGGGCGCGCGGCATCGGGTGGAAGATGTTGGAGTGATCGATACGGCGGACTTGCCGCGGTTTGCGAAGTCGGGGATCGTGGCGGTGGTAAGGCCGACGCAGGCGGATGCGGACAAGTTGGCGCAATGGCCAAAGATCCTTGGGGCACAGCGGAGGCAATTGGCTTTGCCGTGGGCGAGTCTCGTTGCGGCGGGCGCGCGTTTGGCGTTTGCTAGTGATTGGACAGGATTTAAAGTGCCAATGAATCCGGCAGTTCTGATCTCGAAGGCGGTGAATCGACCGGGTCCTCAACGCCTGACGTTGACTCAGGCGCTGCGCGCTTACACAGCGGGTGGCGCGTATGCGAGCGGGGAGGAAAAGATCAAGGGCAGGCTGGCCGTGGGACAGCTTGCGGATATCGCTGTACTGGATCGGGACCCGTTTACTGTGCCAGCGAAAGAGTTGGACAAACTGAATGTGGTGATGACGATTCTCGATGGGAAGATCGTGCACCGCAAAGAATCGGGTTGGATCGCATACCTTGCCGGGTGTTCTGTCGGTAGAGACACCCGGGGCGGCGGCGTGAGCAAGTCCTGCGAGTATTCAGTTTTCGAAGAGCGGTGAGGTTGCGGGTGGCCTCGGGTTTTGGGTTCGTTTGCTAGCTTTTTTCGGTTGGTTTTGGTTGGGGATCGTACTTGGCGTTCATGGTGTCGACGAACTCGGCGATGATTTGTTTGGCCAGGGCGA
>VFZU01000003.1 GCA_016870995.1 Acidobacteriota bacterium | reverse complement strand
GGGGGCTCCCCTCTGCCTCCCTCAATAGAGCCAAATCTGCCAGACTAAGTGTTACCCATGTGACCGGATAGAAGTGTTACCTATGTGCCCGGTCGGACACACCGGGAACGATATTGCGGAAGCGAATGATGCGGTTGTTGCCGCCGCACTGGATCGGATTTCTGCTCGCGCTACCGGTAAGCCTGGTGGGCAAGACCCGGATCTCGATGGATGAATTGTGGGTGACGCTGGCGTGGTGGCTGCCTGGCATGCAGAATTTTTGGGAGGACCATACGTTCTCGAAGTTGCTGAATCCGCCGGCATGGGCGGTGACGCCATTGCTGATCGGGGGCCTGTTGCTGGCGGCACTTCGGATGCTGCAGGTGAGGCGATGGGGCTTGCAGGCATTGGTTGGGCTATTTTGCCTTACTGTGATGATGCGAATGGGGATCGATCTGGTGCGCATGCCGCCTGAGAACTTCCCGGAACAATTACTGAGACATTCAGCGCTATTGCCACGGCTGCTTGAAGTGCTTGCAGGCGCGTGGGCTGGAATTTTGTGGAGCGGCGAGGGTGCCGAGAGATTGAAGCGCTGGATGAAGCGGGACGCAGCGTTGGCGGCGTTGCTGTGCGTCGTGTTGGGATTGCTCCTGGTCGTCGCGAAGATGGGCGGGAAGGAAGCGATCTTTATTTATACGCATGGGCTGTACTTGCCGTTGGGGCTTGTGCTGGTAACTGCGGCGTATGCAAACGAAGGGAGCCTAAACAGGGTCTGCTCGCATCCATGGATTGTTCATGGAGGCAACATCTCGATCTATGTGTGGATGACCCATTTCCCCGTCAGTATCTTGTTTTACAGATGCGGGTATCGGGCTGGGATTCCGGGAAGTGAGCTGGGCAAATTGTGGGGGGTGCTACTGACGCTCTTTTTGACGATTGCGCTGGCGAGTTTGTGCGAGAGGGTTATTCGATCCCTAATGTCAACTGGACGGCCGACTCTGGAAAGCCGGGCTCACGCTGCAGGGTAGAGTCCTTGCGGATGTGCTCGATGTCGAGGAAGGAGAAATCTTCCATGAGTGCGCGTGCGATGAGGTAACGACGGTGGCACTGGAAGGGGTCTTCTTCAGCGCACATGAGAGTGGTGTTCTGGCGTTGGGATTGGCGGATGAGATCGCGAAGTGCGGCCTTGAAGGAGCCGGTTTGGCGGAGTTCGGTATTGCGTTCTTTGCGACGGCCGCCGAGATCCTTGCCGGCCCAGACGTAGTCGATTCCAGCGGCGGCAAGAGATTCTGAGAGCTGCTGCTGGTTAAACTGTGGCGAGTAGCGGGAAGACGGGAATGTGCGCACGTCTACGACTTGTGCGATGTTGTGAGCAAGAAGTATTTTCACGAAAGCATCAATGGAATGATTCGAGTGGCCGATGGTGAAGAGCGATTGCATCCCTTAAAGGAAAGAGTAGCGAAAGATGGGCTTGGGGCGTAGCGAGTTTTTGCTGGGGTTGCTGGGGCAGTTGCCTCCCATACCGGACGACAAGGAGAAGCCGAAGCGTTTGCCGGATGGGACGCTGCAGAGCGAGGCGATTCTGAAAGAGGAGCAGAAAAAGATGCTCGAGGACGCGGCGCGGCTGATTCAACTGAGCCAGGAAGTGGAGGCTGAGCTGAAGAAGAACACTCACAACGTGTTGAGCGTTGGGATGCTCAAGAAGTTTGACGAAGTGGAAAAGCTGGCGCGGCGGATGCGCGGACGGCACAACCGCTAGAGCGGCAGGCGCAAGAAGTCGCGGGCGTTGGCGAAGCAGATGTTGCGGACCATTTCGCCGATCAGTTTTTCGTCGTTGGGAAGCATGCCCTTGGCCATGTCGGTGCCGACGAGGTTGCACAGGGTGCGGCGAAAGTACTCGTGGCGGGGGAAACTCATGAAGGAGCGCGAGTCCGTCAGCATGCCGATGAAGCGAGGGAAGAGACCGCAATTGGAGAGGGCGTTCATCTGCCACTCCATGGCTTCTTTCTGATCGAGGAACCACCAGCCGGAGCCGAATTGGATCTTGCCGGCGATCTTGCCGTCCATGAAATTGCCAGCCATGGTGGCGAAGGCGTAGTTCTCGTTGGGGTTGAGATTGTAGAGGACCATGCGCGGGAGCATCTCCTCCTGGTCGAGACGGTCGAGGTAGGCGGCGAGGGCGTCGCCTTGCGGTGCGTCGCCGATCGAATCGAAACCTTTGTCCGCGCCGAGAAGCTTGTAGCCGCGGGTGTTGGCGTTGCGGCGTGCGCCGAGGTGAATCTGTTTGGTCCAGCCCTTTTCGGCGTCAAGACGGCCAAGGAAGAGCATGAGGAAGCTTGAGTAACGGTCGTGTTCTTCGGCCGTCACTTCCCCGCCCTCGCGGGCTTTGTCGAAGATGGCAGCGGCTTCTTCTTCGTCGCAGAAGTTGGCGAAGCAACGGTTGAAGCCGTGGTCGGAGAGGCGGCCGCCGATGGCGTGGAAGGCGTCGTGACGCTGGCGGATCGCGGTGAGGAAGTCGGCGAAGGAGTCGATGCTGACGCCAGAGGTCTCGTAG
Organism: Acidobacteriota bacterium; assembly: GCA_016870995.1. Lineage (GTDB taxonomy): Bacteria > Acidobacteriota > Terriglobia > Bryobacterales > Bryobacteraceae > Bryobacter. The sequence continues at coordinate 134,247 of VFZU01000003.1, read as the reverse complement.
AGTTTTTCGATCCAGGGGAGGAAGAGCTCGGGGGTTTGAACGCGGAAGGCTCCGTCGGGCCGGAAGGTGGGGAAGACCTTGGCGGGGCAGTCGCTCTTGGCGATGGCTTCGTGGTAGCGGAGATCATCGGCGGGATCGTCGGTGGTGCAGACGGCCTTGACGTTGAACTTTTTGAAGATGCCCCAAACGGTGAGATCGTCGCTGGAGAGCTGGGAGTTGGCCTGGTCCCAAATCTGGCGAGCGTTCGATGGGCTGAGGAGATCGTCGATGTTGAAGTAGCGTTTGAGCTCGAGATGGGTCCAGTGGTAGAGGGGGTTGCGGAGGGTATAAGGAACGGTGGCGGCGAAGGCTTCGCACTTTTCGGCGGGGGAGGCGTCGCCGGTGCAGTGGGATTCTGGGGTGCCGTTGGCGCGCATGGCACGCCATTTGTAATGGTCGCCTTCGAGCCAGATCTCGAAGAGGTCGGCGAAGCGGCGGTTCTCGGCGATGTCCTGAGGCGGGAGATGGTTGTGGTAGTCGAGGATGGGCTCTGCGGCGGCATAGCCATGATAGAGAGCACGGGCCTGCGGGGTTTCGAGGAGGAAATCGTCGTGTATGAATGGCATGAAACGACTATCGTAGCGAAGGATGGGGGCTGGCGTCGGGTTGACACCGTTCTCAGTGAAGGGATATAAAGACTTCAAGTCCTTTTTTCTCAAGGGGCTAGTTTCACTTAAGGGGTAACACATGAATCAGTTTCGCCACAGGAGTATTTATCTCCTCGCAGCGACCTTGCTGATGCTGGCGCTCTTCGTTGCGCCGGTTGCAGCCCAAGTATTATATGGCTCTATCACCGGATTGATCGAAGATCCTTCGGGCAGTGTTGTGCCTGGCGCAAAAGCTGTCGCCACGAACACCGCCACCGGTCAGGTTTATGAAGGCACTTCAAATGCCGACGGTACATTCACCATCCTCAACGTTCTGCCTGGTACGTATGACCTGAAGGTCACCTCGCAGGGCTTCAAGACGGTCTCTCGGACTGGTCTGGCCATCAACGGTAACATCGTCACCCGTACCGACATCCGCCTTGAGGTGGGTTCGTTGGGTGATCAGATTACAGTTGCCGCCGATGCAGTGACACTGCAGACCGACAAAGCGGATACGCACTCTGAAATCAGCAAGGGGCTGGTGAAGGCGATGCCGCTGCCCGGCTTCCGCAACTATCAGTCGCTGATCAACCTGGTGCCTGGTGCAACGCCGGCTGTGTTCCAGAATTCAATCACTGATACTCCGGGCCGCTCATTGAGCACCAACATCAACGGTACGAACCGCAACAACAACGTGACCCGAATTGACGGCGCCGCCTCAGTAAACCTTTGGCTGCCCCACCATGCTGGCTACGTCACCCCCGCCGAAATGGTGGAGAACGTGAACATCACGACGACCGCTGGCGACGCCGAACAGGGCTTCGCAGGTGGCGCCGCTGTGAGCGTGATCACCAAGTCTGGCACCAACGAGTTCCACGGCAGCGCTTTTGAGTTTCATGACAACCAGCGCCTGCGTGCTCGCAACTTCTTCTTCACGCCGACCACGGTGAAGCCGGTTCGTATCTATAACAACTTTGGCGGCACCATTGGTGGCCCGATCGTAAAGAACAAGTTCTTCTTCTTCTATTCGTACGACAACACCAAGCAGCGCGATGCCGCATTCAACCGTTATTCGGTTCCGACGCTGGACATCCGCGGTGGTGACTTCCGCAACACGGGAACCACGATTTTTGACCCGCTCACCTCTCCGGATGTGGCCGCAAATCGTTCTCCGTTCCCTGAAAATCGCATCCCTGCAAACCGCATCGCTACGCAGGCACAGCGCATCCAGGCGTTCTATCCGAACCCGAACATTGCTGGCGTGGCTTTGAACAACTATGCAATCGGCGCGACCCCCCAGTTCAACCGTCGCTATCACGACATCAAGCTGAACTATAACCGCAACTCGAAGCATTCCATGTGGGGACGCTATGGCCAGATGAACGCTCTGGTCGGTGGCCGCGGCATCTTCGGCGACGGCGTTGGCCCGGCTCCGGGTTCTGACCCTGGTCTCGGCGATACGGCGGTTCGCAACATGTCGATGGGACAAACCTACACCATCACCCCCACCTTGCTCTATGACGGCGTTGTTGGCTATCAACGGCAGGACCAAGTGGTGCAGGGTCAAGACTTCGGCAAGGACTTCTCAACGCAGCTTGGCATCCCCGGCATCGGTGGACCCGATCTTCGCCAGCAGGGCTTCCCGAATATCAACATCAATGGCTACAACGGCTTTGGCGTTCCTGGATGGATGCCGCTGAGCCGCATCGAAGAGAACTTCACCATGACGCAGAGCTTGCGGTGGATCAAGGGCAAGCACAATTTTGCGTTTGGCTTTGATGGCGTGTTGTTCCGCATGAACCACTGGCAGCCAGAGCTCGGCAATGGCCCGCGCGGTGGATTCAACTTCAACGGCGGAGCAGCTGGCAATGGCTCGTTTAACAACTTCAACGCCTATGCCGCTTTCTTGCTTGGTGCGCCAGTGCTGATGCAAAAGAGCGTGCAGAACATTCTTGCCACCGCTCGCGAATGGCAGTTTGGCTTCTATGCACAAGACCGCTGGCAGGTAAGCCGCAAGCTGACCGTCAACTTCGGATTGCGCTATGAGAACTACCCGCTGATGGGCCGATCGAATGGCAAGGGTATCGAACGCCTCGATCCTGAAACCAACATCGTCACCCTCGGTGGCCGCGGCAATGTGCCACGCAACAATGGCTTCACGGTGAATCAATTGATGTTTGCTCCCCGGCTCGGTGTCGCCTATCGTCTCGACGAAAACACGGTGATCCGGACCGGCTATGGCATCAACTTCAGCCCGCTGCCCTGGTCGCGTCCGCTTCGCGGATTCTATCCGGTGGTGATCAACAGTGTGTTCCCTGCTCCGAATGACAACACTTCCATTCGGTCGCTGGCGGAAGGCATCCCGCCGCTGACATTGCCGAACATCGATTCGGGTTCCGTTACGCTTCCCCCCTCGGCTGATATGCGCACACCGATCAGTGGCCAAATCACCCGCGGCTATACGCAGAGCTGGAACTTCACCATCGAGCGTAAACTGCCTGGACAGTTCATCACGAGCGTTGCTTATGTTGGCACGCAGAGCGTGCACCTTGCCGCCGACCGCGATATCAATAGCGGCCAGGTGATTGGTGCAGGCAACGCAGGCCGCCCCTACAGCTCGCGCTTTGGCCGCAACATCTCGACGCTGTTGTGGGATGGCCAGTTGAGCTCCCGCTACCATGGCTTCCAGACCTCGATTCGCCGTCAGGCGAAGGGTCTCACGGTTCAGGGTGCTTACACATGGTCGAAGGCGATCAACGCAACGGACGACGAGGGCTGGGCCGGTACGACCTGGAACTGGACTCCGGTTTATGGCCGCAACATCGCGCCCGCTGGTTATGACCGCCGTCACGTGCTGCAGATGGGCTGGGTTTATGACCTGCCCGTCGGTAAGGGCCAGAAGTTCACGACTTCAAAGGCGCTTGACTACGTAGTTGGCGGATGGACGCTCAGCGGCATCACGGCTGCGTTCACCGGTACACCGTTCACGCCTTCCGCTCCTGGCGGCACGCTGAACCTACCCGGCAACGCGCAGACTCCGGATCAGGTGAACCTGACGGTTGGCCGTCCTGAAGGCATTGGCCCCAATGCCACCTTCTACGACACCAGCGCGTTCCGTAACGTGATTCTGAACCCCGGCGAAGTTGGCCGTTTCGGCTCGATGGGCCGCAACAGCTTGCGCAACCCCGGCGTTCTGCGTCACGACCTGACACTCTCGAAGACCTTCGTTATGCGTGAGCGCTTCAGCCTCGCGCTGCGCGGAGAAGCTTACAACTTTACCAACAGCCGTCTGTCGACCGGATTCGCGTCGAACGACGTGACGAACCCGAACTTCTTGCGTGTGCTTGGCGCCTCTGACGAACGTCAGTTCCGCGTTGCACTGCGCTTTGGTTTCTAGTTCGAAGTTGCAGGTTGATGACGAGGGCGGTCCGCTTCGGCGGGCCGCCCTTGTTTTTTGTCAACATAGTTGTATGCAATTGAGCCTGATCTTTGTGCTGGCGGGAGCGATGCTGGCGCAGACGGCGACACAGGCCGAGAAGGCGAACCGGGCCAAGGGAATGATGGCGGCGAATCAGTTCGCCGGGGCAGCAGAATTGTATGGGGAACTGGTGCGGGAGCTACCGGGGAATACGGGGTTGTTGCTAAATCAGGGGATGGCATTGCATTTGTCAGGACAGGATGCGAAGGCGATTGGGCCGCTCGAGGCGGCGCTGAAGGGGAACCCGAATATTCCACCGGCGCTGCTGTTTTTGGGGGCGAGTTATTTGAAGACGGGACAGGCGGGGAAGGCGTTGGGGCCGCTCGAAAAGTTCGTGGCGCTGGAGCCGGCTAATGTCGAGGCGCGGCAGATGATCATCGATGCAGCCAGCCTCTCGGGGCAGCCGGGCCGGGCGGTGGTGCATCTAGAAAAATTGGGGCTTTGGTATGAACTTGGGCGGGCGTATGAGGGGTTGGCTCTCGATACGTTTGCGCAGCTTGAGAAGTTGTTCCCCGAGTCGGGGCCGTTCTTTGCGTTGCTCGGGGATACAAGATCGAAGACGAGCCAGAAGCGCGCAGCGTTTTTCTTTTACCGCAAGGCGCTTGAGAAGTCGCCGGCGATGCGGGGCGTGAGGACAGAAATCGCAAAGATCTATCGAGCCAGCGACCATCCGGAATGGGCGCTGCATGAAGAGGCTGCAGCGGCGAAACTGGCTGCGCCGGATTGCCGGGCCAAGACGACGGAGTGCGAGTTTGCGGCGGGGCGGTATCAGAGCGCGGTGCGGCTATCGAAGATGACTTCGTCGGCGATGAATCTGTATTGGCGGACGCGGGCTTATCGAGAGCTTTCGGCGGAGGCGTTTGGGAAGTTGAAGTCGGGTACGCCTGAGTATTTCCGGTACAAGGCAGAGACGCATCGAGATCAGAATCAGCAGGCGGAGGCCGCCGAGGCTTGGAAGGAGGCACTGCGGGTGGCACCGGGGCATCCGGATTTTTCGCGAGAACTGGCGGGGGCTTATTTGGCGCTGAAGGATTACGGGGCAGCGCAGGAGTTGGCTACTTCGTTGCTGAAAGCAGAAGCCGAGGCAGTGGACCTGAACCAGTTGCAGGGGGATTTGTATCTGGCGCAGCAGTTGCCGGAGAAGGCGCTGCCGTTTCTCGAGAAGGCAGTGAAGTTGGACGGGCGGTATTTGCCGGCGCGAGCTTCTTATGCGCGGGCGCTGCTGGCGGCGGGAAAGGCCAAGGAGGCATTGCCGCATGTGACAGCAGCGTTGCCGCTGGATAGCGATGGGAGCTTGCATATACAGCTCGCGCGAGCGTGCCAGGCGGCGGGGCTTGAGGCGCAAGCCAAGGCAGCGATGAGCAAGTATCAGGAGATCCAGGCGAAGCGTAAGCAGCAGGACTTGATGCTTGAGGATGAATTGCAGATCACGGCACCGAAATGATGTTTGAACTGTTGCTGGTGGTGGCGCAGATCCGGTTTGAAGCGGTGGGGACGGGGCCGGAGTTCGTGTTGGAGCATAGCCCGACAACGGACAAGCACATGATCGAAACGATGCCAGGGGGGCTGGCGGTGTTTGATGCCAATGGCGATGGACGGCCGGATCTGTTTTTCACGAATGGCGCTTCCCTGCCCTCGCTCGCCAATAAGTTTGCGAACCGGCTGTACCGGAATGATGGGAACTGGAAGTTTACGGATGTGACGAAGGAGGCGGGGCTTGAGGGGGCGGGCTACTCGATGGGAGCGGCAGCGGGTGACTTTGACAACGATGGCGATGTGGATCTGTTTGTGGCCGGGTTGCGATCGAATCATCTGTACCGCAATGACGGGAAGGGGAAGTTTGAGGAGATCACGGCGGGGTCGGGGATTCTCTCGAATGAGTGGAGTGTGGCGGCGGGATGGTTTGACTATGACGGGGATGGGTTGCTTGATTTGCTGGTGACGAATTATGGGGCGATTGATTTAGCGAAGCCGAGGTTTTGCGGGGATGCTGCGAAGCAATTGCGGGTGTATTGCCATCCTCGCTACTATGACCCACGGCCGAACCAGTTGTATCGGAATCTGGGTGGCGGGAAGTTTGCCGATGTGAGTCTGGCGTCGGGAGTGGCGGCGGTGAAAGGGCGAGGGATGTCGATTGCGTTTGGGGATGCAGACGGAGATGGGAAGATCGATGCGTTTGTGACGAATGACGGGTTGCCGAATTTTCTGTTTCGCAATCTGGGTAAGGGGAAGTTTGAAGAGGTGGGGTTGTTGTCGGGTGTGGCGTTGCTCGATAACGGCAAGCCGGTGGCGAGCATGGGAACTGACTTTCGCGACTATGACAATGACGGGCGGCCAGACGTGGTGGTGACGGCGCTGAATGGGGAGACGTTCCCGCTGTTTCGCAATGCGGGGGGTGGGCAGTTTGTGGATCAGACTTCGCGGTCGCAGTTAGGACGATTGTCGAACCGGTATGCGGGTTGGGGTGTGGGATTGGTGGACTTCGATAACGACGGGTGGAAGGATCTCTTCACGGCGAATGCGCATGTGAACGATGTGGTGGAGAAGGTTGAGGCGGCGACTTACAAGCAGGCGAATGCGGTGTTTCGGAATGCGCAAGGCAAGTTTGAAGAGGTGGATGCGGGGCTGCGTGGGAGCGTCAAGGCGCATCGGGGGGCGGCATTTGCGGATCTGGATGGGGACGGGCGTGTGGACGCAGTGGTGACGTCGCTGGGGGACAAGGTTGAGATGTGGCGCAATGTGAGCGATGGAGGTGGGAAGTTCCTGACGGTGAAGTTGCGGGGAACGCGATCGAACCGGGATGGGATTGGGGCCGTCGTGCAGGTGGCGGGGCAAACGAACGCGATGACATCGAGTGTGAGCTATGCGTCGTCGGTGGTGGGGCCTGTGCATTTTGGGCTGGGCGCAGCTGAGGTTGTTGAGACGATGGAAGTGCTGTGGCCCTCTGGAAGGCGGCAGACATTGAAGAATGTGAAGACAAATCAGACGATTGAGGTTGTGGAACCGTAGGTTTGATTCAATAGGAAGATCACAATGAGTGTTCATCCTGCAGCTGGTACTCCTCCCACTGAAATTGCCGATCTCGTGAAGCTGGAAGCGGCTTATTATGGCCAGCATCCGGATCCGTCGAACCCGGCGCAAAGAGTGTCGTTTGGAACCTCGGGGCATCGCGGCAGTTCGCTGCATACGACGTTCAACGAGGATCACATTCTGGCTACGACGCAAGCCATTGTGAGGTACCGGGCGATGCAGGGCACCTCTGGGCCGCTGTATCTGGGGATCGATTCGCATGCGCTGTCGCTGCCGGCATACCGGAGTGCGCTTGAGGTGTTGGCGGCGAATGGGGTTAAGGTGCGGATCGGTGCGCAAGGTGAATATACGCCGACGCCGGTGATCTCTCATGCGATTTTGAGCTACAACGCAGGACGCAGCAGCGGCCTGGCGGACGGGATTGTGATTACGCCTTCGCATAATCCGCCAGAGGATGGCGGCTTCAAGTACAACCCGCCGAGCGGTGGGCCTGCGGGGAGCGAGGCGACAACGTGGATCCAAAATGAGGCGAATGGATTGCTTGCGGCGCGGCTCGATGGCGTGAAGCGGATGCCGTACGAGCAGGCGCTGGTGGCGCCATCGGTGCAGGTGATGGATTTCGCCGCGCAGTACATCGAAGAGCTGGGGTCGGTGATTGATTTCGATGCCATTCGCGAGAGCGGCGTGACGATGGGCGTGGATCCGCTGGGTGGCGCAGGGGTTTACTACTGGGCGCGCATTGCGGAGCGGTACCGGTTGAACCTGAAGGTAGTGAATGAGAAGGTGGACAAGACGTTCTCGTTCATGACGCTCGATTGGGATGGGAAGATCCGCATGGACCCTTCGTCGGGTTACACGATGCAGGGGCTGATTGGACTCAAGGATCAATTCGATGTGGCGTTTGCTTGCGATACGGATCATGACCGGCACGGGATTGTGACGAAGTCGGTTGGGCTGTTGCCTGCGAATCACTACCTGTCGACCTGTATTTTTTATCTGTTCACCAACCGGCCCGAGTGGGGAGCGGGAACGCAGATCGGCAAGACGATCGTGAGCTCGTCGATGATTGACCGGGTAGCGGCGAAGCTGGGGCGGAAGGTGTACGAGGTGCCGGTGGGCTTCAAGTGGTTTGTGGATGGGTTGATTGACGGAACGCTTGGTTTTGTTGGGGAAGAAAGCGCGGGGGCGACGTTCCTGAGGCGGGATGGCAAGGTTTGGACGACGGACAAGGACGGGATTGCGGCGGCATTGCTGGCAGCAGAGATGACAGCGAAGATGGGCAAGGACCCGGGTATGATTTACGCCGAGTTGACCGAGGAGTTGGGCAACCCGAGCTATGCGCGAATCGATGCGCCGGCGGACGCGAGGCAGAAGAAGATCCTGGCGAATTTGAAGCCCACGGATATCTCGGCAACGACGCTGGCTGGGGGGAAGATCGAACAGATCCTGACCGCGGCACCGGGCAATGGGCAATCGATTGGTGGGCTGAAGCTGGTGACTGAGGCGGGGTGGTGCGCAGCGCGGCCGTCTGGCACCGAGGAAGTTTACAAGATCTACGCGGAAAGCTACGAGGGGGATGTGCATCTTGAGCAGATACAGCTTGACGCGCAGAACATCATCGCGGAGGCCTTTGCGAAATGAGCACGCTGTTGTTGCATTCCGTGAGCTATGCGGGCTTCTGGGGGCAGCCAGCATTAACGATGGAGCAGTTTGTCGATAAAGCCGCCGAGCTTGGTTTTGGCGGGGTGATGCTGGCCGCCAAAAGGCCGCATGCATCGGTGCTTGATCTCAACAAGGCGGCGCGGACGCGGTTGCGGACGAGGCTTGAGAAAAGAGGCTTGAAGGACCTGTGTCTGGCCGGGTATTGCAATCTGACGGCAGATCTCGAGCATGGGGATGTGCCGACGCTCGAGATTCAGACGGCGTATCTGATTTCACTGGCGCAGTTGGCGGTGGATCTGGGTGGTTCGGTGGTGCGTGTGTTTACCGGCTATGAGAATGCAGCGCATGATTACACGAAGCAGATGCGCATGGTGGCGCGCGGACTCAAGGAGGCATCGAAGAGGGCGGCCGATCTGGGGGTGACGCTCGCGGTGCAGAATCATCATGACCTGGGTTGTGGGTATGAATCGCTGCATGATTTGTTGCGACAGGTGGATGAACCGAATTGCCGGGCTGGGTTTGATGCGTGGGCTCCGGCGCTGCATGGTGCCGATCTAACGCAGGCGGCGGTGTTGATGGCGCCGTTGACGGTGCATACGACGGTGGCTGATTATGTCAAGCGGCCACGGTATCGCTATGAACCGGGGCTGGTGAACTATCGCGAAGAAATGCCGATGGTGCAAGCGGTGCCGATGGGGGAAGGGTTTATCGCTTATGGGTTGTTTTTTGCGGCGCTGCGCTAAGGCGGCTTTACCGGGACGGTGGCGTATGAGATGTGTTCGCCGCTGATCGATGGCAGCGACATGACGACGCTCGACCGTTATGCGCGGCACTTTCTTGAGTACATGGGTACCATGGAGAATTGAAGCTCTCATTTTCCGCACGTCAATTATTTTTCGCACGCCTGTTGTTTGATCTGGGGTTGTGTACCTGGCAGATCCTGCTGGTGAAGGCGGCTGAGCGAGCGCCGGACACTCCGTTTTATGCCAACCCGATGGTGATTTTGGCCATCACGAATCCAGCGGTGACGTTGCTATCGACGACGATCTTTTCCGATGCAACGCTGGCGAGAGAGTGGATCTGGGTGCCGTTATATCTGGTTGTGGATGCAGCGATCTGGGGCGGGTTGTGGATCATCATTCACTGGCTGAGACAGCCAACGAATTATAAATAGAGCCATGGATCGGCGATTGTTTTTGCAGGCGGGAGCGGCGTTGGGGCTGGCGGCTTCGCGGCCGCTCTCGGCCGAGGTGAAGGTGCATCTGAATAAGCCGACGCTGTTCGTGAATGGGCAGCCGACGATGGCGAGTTTTTACGCGTTGACGGATTGTATTGGGGGGAGATTCAGCTTCGACGAGCAGCCGCAGCAATCGATCCGCCAGTTTGCGGCGATTGGCTTCAAGCTGTATCAGCTGGATTTGTTTTTGGAGGATTGCCTGCCGAAGCCGGGTGTGCTCGACATTACTCTGGCGCGGCGGCAGATTCGTGGGGTGCTTGAGGCGTGCCCGGATGCGGGGGTAGTGTTGCGGTGGCACTTGAATGCGCCGGCGTGGTGGATAGAACAGAATCCAGACGAGCTGACGCGCTACGCGAATGGGGAAGCGGAAGTGCCGGATCGGAAGTTGCCTGTGCGGTACATGCAGGACGATCTGCGAAGGACACCGCGGGCGAGCATTGCTTCAAAGGCCTAGCTTGAGTTTGCGTCGAAACATACGGTGGATCTGTTGCGGCAACTTGCCAAGACGCCAGAGGGCAATGCGCTGATTGGCGTGCATGTGGCGAATGGGGTTTACGGTGAGTGGCACTATTGGGGCTTCATGCGAAACGAGCCGGATGTGGCGAAGCCGATGCAGGAGCACTTTGCCGCCTGGCGGCGGAAGAAGGGCAAGACGGCGGTGGGAGTGCCGGGCCTTGAGGAGCGTAAGGCGCAAGATCAGGGGATTTTTCGTGACCCGGTGAAGCGAGAGGTTGTGATCGATTACTACCGTTGCCAGCAGGAGCTGGTAGCCGAGCGGATTGAATACTTCTGTGCGCTGGTGAAGAAGAGCTGGCCGCGGCCGATTGTGACGGGGACGTTTTATGGGTATTTCTTCAGCGTGTTTGACCGCCATGCGACGGGTGGGCACTTGTGTCTCGATCGCATTTTGGCATCGCCGCACATCGACTATCTGAGCGCTCCGCAAGCCTACGGGCCACAGTATCGCGACCCGGGTTCGTGCGGGATTACGCGGGCGCTGGTGGAGTCGATCCGGCTGAACGGGAAGCTGTTTCTCGATGAGATGGATCAGACGCCCTCGTGGAAGTGGCGCAACGATGTGGACCAGGCGTTTGAGTTGATGAACTTGCCGCTTGATGTGGCTTTGATCCGCAGGAATATCCTTGAGGGATTCACGCGAGGGGCCGGGCATTGGTATTACGACTTTGGGCCCGCGAACAATAGTGGCTGGTGGGCCGACAAGAGGCTGATGGCGGAGATTGACCGGTTGCACAAAGTGCTGCGGGTTTACGACAAGCGGCGTTATGAACCGGCGGGCGATGTGTTGGCCGTGTTCGACACGGAAGTGTTTTTTTACACGGGATCGGTGCAAGGAACTGACCCGCTGACGGATCCTCTGGCAGTGAACCGGACGATCACAACGCTTTATCAGGCGGGGGCGGCGATTGAGACGGTGCATTTGATGGATCTTGAAAAGGTGGATTTGAGCCGGTTCAAGGCAGTGCTGTTTGCGAATACGTGGAAGCTGACAGCTTTGAAACGAGAGTGGATTCGGACGAAGGTGATGGATGGGAAGCGATTGGTGATCTTTCAGGGAATGCCGGGGCGATTTGATGGATCGCGATTCTCGATTGAGTTTGAGGATGAAGTGAAGCAGGCGAAGAGTGTGAAGTTCTTCGCCGAGCCACCGGTGAAGTGGCGGGAAGTGCTGGAGGGGAGTGGGGTGCACTTCTACACGCAGGCTGGAGATGTGGTGCATGCGGGGGCGGGGCTGGTGTCGATCCACACGAACAAAGGCGGATCGCGAACGATCCGCCTTCGTGGTGGGAAGCAGGTTGAGATCAGCCTGGCACCGATTGATTCGGTGCTGCTCGACGGGGAAACCGGCGAGCGGCTGGTCTAGAATTCGTAGCGCAGCGCGAACTGCATCACACGAGCATCGGCAGCAGCCGTGAACTGCCCGAAGTTGGCGGGCTGTGTCAGGTTGAGCGTGATCGTGGTGAAGTTGACGTTGTTGAAGGCGTTGAATGCCTCAGCGCGGAACTGCAGCGTGTGACCTTCGAACGGCATCTTGAAGCGCTTGCCGAGGGAGAGGTCGAAATTGGTGGTGCCAGCGGCGCGGACGATGCCGCGTTCGCCGACAGTGCCGGGATACTGACCGATGTAGGAACTGATGACACCGGTGTTCTGGAAGATGGAGGGGTTGCCGTTCTGGTTGAAGGTGACGCCCTGAACCGGTTGCGGCACGCCCGGCTTGCGAATGGCAAGCGCGGAGTTGAGGTAGTTGGTGGGATAGACACCGCCATTGGTGATGTCTTGAGGTAGGCCTGAGCGGAAGCGGCCCAGCATGGAGATCTGCCAGCCGACGACGACCTGGTCGACCCAAGGGTTAGAAGAGTTGATGAACTTTTTGCCTTTGCCGAAGGGCAGTTCGACGACCGTGTTCATGGTGGCGTTGTGACGAATGTCGAAGGCAGAAACGCCGTAGGAACCGCGGGGGTTGAAGGCGTCCTGAATGATGCTGCCGCCTGCGCCGTCGGTGGTGGAACCGATGGCGGATTCGTTGCCGGAAGCAATGTCGAAGGCCTTGCTGAGCGTGTAATTGAAGTCGAAACCCCAACCTTTCTCAAGCGGGCGACGGATGACGAGATTGCCAGAGTGGTAGCTGGCGTTGGAGGCGTTGGTCCAGACGGTCATACCAGCGGCCTGGTTGGCGAAGAAGGTATTGCAACCCGTCACCGAGATGCAGCGGCCATTGGCGCGGCGAACGCGATCCATATCGTTGAGGGCATCGAGGTCGCTGCCGGCGTAGGTGCCGTAGACGGTGTTAAAGTAGTTCGCCGTAGCGCTGCCGGTGAAGCTGAGGTTGGCTGCGCCAGGGAACATGTTTTCAAAGAAGGGGATCTGACCGACGAGGCTCGGGTTCGTGCGGACTTGAGCCGGGGTAATGCCCTTGAGGAAAAAATCATAGAGCTGACCGCTGGCTTCGGTCCAGGTCTGGCCGGAGCGGGGATCCTTGAAGTTGGTGAGAGGCTGCGAGTAGTCCTGACGCAGGAGGCCCTTGCGCGAGAGACGACCGACATAGCCGACTTCGACGACGAGGTTCTTCGGAAGAGGACGCGTGTAGGACATGTTGAGCGGGATCGAGTAAGGCGCGACCAGCGTGGGGTTGACACCGGAGAAGCTGGTGAAACCACCGACGATGGTGGGCGGAGTGAAGGGCATACCGCCCGAGGGGGCAGGGGGCAGGGCTGGGAGATTCGAGCCGTTGTATCGGGTGGAGGTGGAGAAGTTGGTGTTGGCCAACTGCGTTACCTGCGTGGCGAGGCCGGGGGAACCAGAGTTGGCGAAGGTCACCGCCATCTGGTTGCCGTAGCGATCGTAGAGGATGCCAGCGCCGGCGCGAAGAACGCTACCCTTGCCGAGGATCTTGGTCACGATGTTGTCACCCTCGGGTGCCCAGGCGATGGAGGCGCGGGGAGCGAAGTTATTCAAGTCGCGCTTGTAGTAGCCGGGGCCGTTGTTGAGAGGGCCGGAAAGGCCGTAGGTGAGCAATGCGAGAGGATTGGCGAAGCTGGGGATACCAGCCGCTTGACCACCGGCGCGATTGGCGAAGTACTGATCGAGAGGTTGCGTGGGGTTGACCTGCACGCCGTTCTTCTCGTAAGGGTTGGTGTAGATGCCGTAGCGGAGACCGTAGGTGACGGTGAAGCTGCGGGTGATCTTGAAGGTGTCCTGGGCGTAGAACTCATATTCGTTCGAGCCGAAGACGCGCGGGATGGGCTGGCCGAAGGGGATTGCCTTGCCATCGCGGCCGAAGTTGTAGGTGGCGCTGTACTGATTGATGATGCCGAACAGGGGGCCCATCGCATTCTGCACGGGAGTCGCTTCGGTGAGGCGGAGCGAGTTGTCGCCGTAGAGGGGACGGATGAAGGCGTTGATCGAATCGGTGATGTCCGCGCCAAGGCCAGCGAGCGTATTGCGGCTGAAACTGTAGCTGGGGAACGAGGTGGCGAAGCTGGCGCGGTCGTTTGTATTCAAGCGCATGTTGACGCCGAATTGGACGGTGTGACGGCCTTTGGTCCAGGTGGCGTCGTCGACGAAGTTGTGGACCGGAGCGATGCGATTGAGAGCACGGGGGAAGCTGGTTTCGGGATTTGCGAAGTAGAACGCGAGGCTGGGCCCGGGTGCGCCCGTGGTGACGTTCTTCAAGCGCGTGTAGCCGTAGTTGAAGGTGTTGACGAGGGTTGGCGTCAGCACAGTGGTGTAGCGCGAAGAGAAGCCCTTCGATTGATCGACACGCTGCGCCTGGGACGGAAGGCCCGGGAACTGCGCGAGGACATCGTCTTCTGAGTTGTCAGCGAGCGTGCCGCGCAAGCTGAGCGTATGCTTGCCCGCTTTGTCGATATTGAAATCGTTCTTGAGAACGTAGGTGCGGTAGTTGAGCTTCTTCGGAGCGTTGAATCGGAGGATCGAGAAGTTGAGGCCACGGTCTGCCGATGAGGCGGGGTCGTTGCCCGTGGGGTACTTCCTAAAGAGGTCGAGCATGGTTTGGTTGATCCCGATGCCGAGAGGGTCGATCTGGCGGATCTGCGCGGGATTGAGCTGGCCGATCTGGCCGTTGCTCATGCGGAACTGTACGATGCCCTGCTTGTAGGTTTCTGAAGGGACGATGCGATTGACACCCACGGCGGTGGCGTCGCGGCGGTCTTCCCAATTGCCGAAGAAGAAGATACGGTCTTTGATGATGCGGCCGCCGAGAGAAGCGCCGTACTGGTTGCGGATGAGGTTTTCGCGGGCAATACCGGCGCGGTTGGAGAACCAATTGTTGGCGGCAGTCTTTACGTTGCGATGGAACTCATAGAGCGAACCATGGAACTGGTTGGAGCCGGACTTGGTGACCAGCGAGACCTGCCCGCCGGAGGAGCGGCCCTGGTCGGCACCGACGCCAGCGACCGTGGTGCGGAATTCCTGCACGGAATCGAGAGGCACCGGCAGAACCGAGCTAAAGCCAGAGGTAGCACCCTGAGGATCGTTGACGTCGACGCCGTCGAGCGTGACGTTGTTTTGATCGCGCTTGGCACCGGCTACTTCACCCGTAGGGGTGACGCCGGGCTGGAGGCTCAACAGATCGACGACGTTGCGCGTGAGGAGCGGCAACTGGCGGATCTGGAGCTCGGTGAAGGGGTTGCCCACAGAAGCGTTCTGGGTGTTGACGGTTGGAGTTTCCGCAACGACGTTGATTGATTCTGATACCTGGCCAAGTTCGAGTTTGAGGTCGAGCGTGGCCGGAGTGTTGATCTGGAGGCGAACCTGCTGGATTGAGGATTTGAAGCCGGGTTTGGTGACTTCCACCTTGTAAGTGCCGGGGGGCACTTGCGGGAAGCTGTAAGAACCCGTTGCCGTTGAGATGCCACGGCGTGAGGTGGAAGTTTCCTGGTTGGTGATGGCGACGATGGCATCGCCAATTGCGGCACCTTGCTGGTCGGACACGGTGCCCTGGAGAGAGCTGGCTTGAGCAAATAGCGCAATGCTACTTGCCAATAGTAGAGTAAGGACAAGTCTGGTCACTAGACATTACCCCTGAATGTTTATTTGTTGGTTTGTCGAACGACTGATTCGATGGCCCCGACGGAGGGGTAAAAGCCTACAGTGTGTGGATCGCGATTAGGCGATCAAGTCGTGTAGAACGTTGCCGCTGACATCGGTGAGACGGAAGTCCCGGCCGCTGTAACGGTAGGTGAGTTTGGTGTGATCGATGCCCATGAGATACAAGATGGTTGCGTGGATATCGTGGACATGGACTGGTTTTTCGACGGCCTTGAAACCAAAGTCGTCGGTAGCTCCGTAGATTTTGCCGCCCTTGACGGCGCCTCCGGAGAGCCACATCGTAAAGCCAAATGGATTGTGATCACGGCCACGCTTGACGTTGCCGCCACCACCGCCCACCTCACGCACGGGAGTGCGGCCGAACTCGGAGCCGCAAACGACGAGCGTGTCTTTCCAAAGGCCGCGGCCTTTGAGATCTTTGATCACGGCTGCGAAGGCCTGATCAGAATTCTTGGCATTGACCTTGTGGGCGTAGATGTCGCCATGGGCATCCCATGGATCGCCCTTGGCGTAATAAACCTGGGTCATGCGAACGCCCTTTTCGGCGAGACGAACGGCGGTGAGACAGCCGCGCGCGGTCGAGCCTTGGCCATAGAGTTTTTGGGTCGCTTCTGATTCTTTGCGAATGTCGAAGACTTCAGGAGCTTCGGTCTGCATGCGATAGGCGACTTCCATCGACTTAAGGACCGCTTCGACCTGGGCGTCGGAGCCTTCGCGCTGGCGCTTGAGATCTTCCATCTTCGAGAGGAGGTCGATTTCGCGGCGCTGCTCGGGAAGTTCGAACTTGGGGTTGTTGACGAAGGAGATCAGCTTCTTGGGATCGAAGGCTTTTTCAACGACGACCTTCTTTTCGACCGGCTTGCCGTCCTTATCCTTTTCCGGCATCTCCGTCGGCATCTCTTCGGGCGGAGCATTCGGGTTCGTTTGGATTTTGTCCGAAATGAAAGTGCCCTGATTGATGGCGGGGAGGAATCCGTTGGACCAGAGAGGGGGGCCGACGGTGGTGGGAACATCGGGGCAAAGCACGACGTAGCCAGGGAGATTTTGATTGTCAGTGCCGAGGCCGTAGGTGAGCCAGGCGCCGAGCGAGGGGCGGCCCGCCTGGTTCGCGCCCGTGTTCATCATCAGGCAGCTGGGTTCGTGATTGGGGATCTCGGTATGAACAGATCGAACCCAACAGATGTCGTCGGCCACTTCTCCGAGGTGCGGCCAAAGCTCGCTGATGTCCATGCCGGATTGGCCGTACTTCTTAAAGGTGAAGGGAGACTTCATGAGAGCGCCGGTTTTGCGCTCGGTCTTGATCTCACCGCCTGGAATCGGCTGACCATCGTACTTGTCGAGGGCGGGCTTGGGATCGAAGCTATCGATCGTCGAAAGGCCGCCATTCATGAAGAGGAAGATGATGCGTTTGACGCGCTGGGGATGGTCGAGCTTGTAGCCAACGGAGCCATCGGGAGTGGCCAAGGCACCGGCAGCGGACAGTGACTGATTGACCATGCCCGCAAAGGCCATCATGCCGAAGCCGTTGCCAATGCGGCGGAGAGCTTCGCGCCGTGTTTTAGGGTTGGATGACTTGTGGGATGACATGGTGTTGGCCTCTTAGTTGATGAACAGGAACTCGCTCGAGCTGAGCAGGACTTTGGCGTAGCGGCCCCAAATGGTGGGCTCGTAGACGATTGGCTTTTCGACTGGACCACCGCGACCACCCATGCCGCCAAACATACCCATGCCGAACGGGAAGTCCGGGGGAGGAGCGGCGGCTGCCGCAACTTCGGGCATTTCGGCAGGCTTTGCGTCTACGGCTGTGGGGGCTTCGCCGCCTTTGGGCATGTCGGCTTTCGGCATGTCAGCTTTTGAGACCTCAGCGGGCGGACCGCCACGGCCTCGGCGCATGCCTTCTGGAGGAGCTTCTTTTTCTTTCTTCTTGCGCTCTTCGTAGGTGAGCATCGGCTCGGACTTGATGTACTCCAAGCCAAGTTTGATTTCTTCTTCGCTGGCGTCGCGGCCGTAGATCAACTGGAACAGCTTGCGAACGCGGGCGCGATTACCGGCCTCGGGCATGACGCGCTTGGCAAGTTCTTCGGCCTCGATCTGCATGAAGTCGCTGTTCAGAAGGAAGAGGCGCTGCAGCGGAACAGTGGTGGTGAAACGCTTCTCGGCGCTGATCGACGGGCTGGGGAAGTCGAAGAGTTGAAGATACTCATCGAGCTTGTAGCGGCTCACTCTGCCGTAAACGGTGCGGCGGAGGAAGCTGGGCTTGAGCTCAGCCGAAGGGCCGCCAAGGCTCGGGTCGAGATTGCCGGAGACGAACATGACTGCGTCGCGAAGCTGTTCGGCGTCGAGGCGCTTCTTTTCAAATCGCCAGTAGGAACGGTTGGCCCCGTCTTTCGCAAAGTTGTTAGTGTCGTTCTCGCTCGAGAGCTGATAGACCGAACTGAGCATGATCTCGCGGTGCAGCTTCTTGACGGATTGGCCGTTGGCGACAAAGCTGGCTGCGAGGTATTCGAGCAGTTCGGGGTTGGTGGGACGCTCGCCGGTGATGCCGAAATTGCTTGGCGTGTCGACGATGCCGGAGCCGAAGTGCCCCTTCCAGATGCGATTGACGAATACGCGAGTGTTGAGAGGTTGCTTGAGAATCTTTTCGGCGAGCTCCAGGCGGCCACTACCGGTCTTGAGAGGCTCGGGTTCGTTGGGAGAAAGAACGCTCAGGAAGTGGCGCTGCACGGGATCCCCAAGAGTCATGGGGTCGCCGCGAAGGGCCAGTGGCAGCTCGGAGATCTCGGCGAGAGGCTTGTCCTTGATGCCGTGGAGGTAGGGATACTTGGGTTCGATCTTCTTACGGGCGTCTTCGATGTCTTTGCGAATAGCAGCCATCTGCGTTTGCGCCTCGGAGCCGACACGGCTTTCAAGGCCCCAGCCACGGAAGGAAAGAATGCCAGGCTTCATGTTGCGGAAACCCATTTCGAACATCACGTTGGGGTCTTCAGCGTCGGTGAGTTCGCGAACGAAGATTTCGGTATAGAGGTTGTTTTGATCTTCGGGAAGATTCTTGAGCTGAAGGCCGCAACCGGGGCAGAAGTCGTCGTTGGTGACGAAGTCAGAAGGCTTGTTGGTGCGCTTCTTCGGCTTGGTGCCTTCGAGGGCCTTATCTGCAATGACCTTGTTTTCGGCATCCATCTCGTTGCGTGCGAGCATGACCGCAACAACGTCTTCCTGAAATTTGTCGGCGAGCTTCTTGGCCTCTTGCGCGTTGGCACCAGGCTTCTTCATCATGGCTTGCCAGGCGTCCTTGTTCGCGTACTTCTTGGTGGGCTTGGCCATGTACTTGATCCAGCGATCGAGGAGTTCGAAATCGAGCTTGCGGGACTCGACGACGTTGGCTATTTCCTTCTTGCCGGAGCCTGAGACTTCAAAGACACCCTGCAGGTAATTGGAGGTACCGAAGACAAGAGATTGAGCGAGGGATTTCGAGAAGTTGCCCTGCATCTCGCCGAGCATTCTTTGCTTCAGGTCGATCTGGTCTTCCTGCTTCTTGAATTCGTCGAGGACGCTCTTGGGAGCGAGCGGGTATTCCTCATAGGTGACGTTGGAGAAGATGCCGGCGAGAGCGTAGTAGTCGGTTTGGGGAATCGGATCGTACTTGTGATCGTGGCAGCGGGCACAGGCCACAGTGAGACCAAGGAAGCCGCGCGTGATGACGTCGACGCGATCGTGACGCTCGTCGGCGCGGGTGACTTCTGTGGAGCCGTTGTCGTAATACCAGGGGCCAAGGCCGATGAAGCCAGTGCCAGCAAGCGTCTTGTGGCGGATCTTGGGATCGAGCAGATCGCCGGCGAGTTGACTCTTGACGAACAGGTCGTAAGGCATGTCGTCGTTGAAGGCCTGGATCACCCAGTCGCGATAAACGTAGGCGTTGGGGTAGGGATTGTAGCCGCGGCGCATTGGATCGAGGCTGCGGTAGTCGTCCTCACCATAGCGGGCAACATCGAGCCAGACGCGGCCCCAGCGCTCACCATAATGAGGCGACACGAGAAGCTTGTCGATAATCTTGGCGTAGGCATCGGGCGAGGTGTCTTTGAGGAAGGCCTGGATCTCGTCGTAGGAAGGCGGCAAGCCTGTCAGATCCATGTAGGCGCGACGGATGAGGTCGGTGCGGGTGGCGAAGCGGACGGGCTTGAGGTTGTCTTTTTCGAGCTTCGAGAGCACGAAGCGATCAATATTGGTGCGGCCCCATTTGGCGTCATTGACGGAGGGGAGGCTGGGCTGCTTCAAAGGAAGCATCGACCAGAATTTCTTCTGCTCGGGGAAGATGACGAACTTGCCGTTGACCTTGGAAACGGTGGGGATCGCCTTGGGCCAAACGGCGCCGGCTTTCACCCAGGAAGTGAGTGCTTCGATCTCGGCGCCTTTGAGCTTGTTGCCGAGAGGCATGCGGAACTTGGGATCGGCATCGGTGTGGCGAATAGCGAGGACGAGGGCGCTCTTTTCGGGATCACCTGCGGTAACCGCCGCGCCGCGCTTGGCACCACCCTTGAGCATTGCTTCGGCGCTATCGAGCCGCAGGCCACCCATGGCCGTATTGGTGTGGCAACTGTAGCAGTTGTTCACCAGGATCGGACGGATTTTGTTCTCGAAGAATTCCGGAGTATTGGGAGCCTGCGCTGAAAGGCAGAACGGCACCCACAACAATAGAGACAGCTTGCCAAGAGTCATTCGAAACCGACTTCTTTCGTTTCCCAGATTTGATCTTTATTGTATCTTTGCGGAAAGTAGCGCGACAGGGCTAAACAGGAAGACAAACGGGATAAAGAGAGAGGCGACTGGGCTCAAGCCAACGATGCAGGACGTGCTGCATCTTATGTATATCGACTTGGTGGGGAATTGTCAATCTTTGAAGGGGACGGTATACTCACTTTTCGGCCCAGCTTGCCTCTTTTTGCTCCTTGTCGTGAAGCCTATTGAAATTCTTTTACTGTGAGGGATGGAATGCGTTTGCGATTGATGATTGTTCTTGTTGCGCTGGTGCTGGGCGCGAAAGAGAAACCGAAGGCAGTCAAGACCCCGGTGTGGCCGCCCAAGGCCGGGATCAAAACACCTGGAATTCAGGTACCTTTCGCAAACTTAAAGGCTGAAGCGGAATTGGCGATTGGCGGAACTCCGACGGGGATGCTGGCCGATGGCATGACGTTGCTGGTTCCCGTGAAAGAAACGGGGTCTGTGACCCGATTTGCCAGCCGCGACAACAAGGCGCAGGATGCCTGGAAGACTGTGAAGGAGCCGTGCGGCGGAATCGTGAAGGCATTCGATTCGATCTGGGTGCCGGATTGCAAGAAGGCAGGCGTGGCGCGGCTGGCTGCGAAGGAAGGAAAACTGAGCGCGAAGGCAGAGGTGGGCGTGAGCGAAGCTCGCGTGGCGCTTGCAGCGAATGGCGATAGCGTTTGGGTGTTGAGCGACTCCAAGGGGACGCTTAGCCGCTTGGATCCAGAAGGCAATCACATCGTGAGTGAGTTGCGCATTGGGCCGGGTTGCACCTCGATCTTGTCGGAGCAGGATGCGCTTTGGCTGACCTGCGCGACAGAGAACAAGCTTGTAAAGGTGGACCCCAAGACGAACGTGGTTGAGAAACGGATCGAGGCGGCGCTTGAGCCTGTGGCGGCTGTGTTTGGGGAAGCGCACTTGTGGGTTTTGGGAAGCAAGGAAGGCAAGGTGTCGAAGATCGACCCGAAAACGATGAAGGTCGTCGCGACAATTGAAACCGGCGTGACAGATGGGAAGGGCACGATTGCTTTTGGAAATGGGTTCGTTTGGGTAAGCCAGGTTGGCTATCCACTGACGAAGATCGACGCCAAGACCGATAAAGTGATGCAGCAGTTTGCGGGCGATGGCGGGGGTACGATCTGGTTCAATGCGGGATCGGTGTGGATTGCCGATGGCGCCAAGAAGACACTGGCACGCTATGACCCGAAGCGGATCGCGCTGACGTTGCCGGATTAGACCTTCAGGAAGAGTTGGCGGCGGTACATCCAGTAAAGAAGCCACCACTCGAGGGCAAGGATCACCGGGCCGATGGCGAAGGTTGGGCCGAGGTGGATGCGCAAGGAATCCGCGATGGGATCTTCGAGGACGTGGGCGATCCAGTAGGCGACCATTGAGTTCATCCCAATGACGAGCAAGGGGAAAACCCAGCGTGTCCACTGACGGATCTCAAGGATGTAGCGGAACGTGGCGAGGAAGGCAAAGCAGATGCCGCCACTGAAGAGAGTCCAGGCCGGCGTCCAGATGCGTTTCACGATCGGATTGATGCCGGTGAAATGCAGGACAAGCCCTGCGGCGATGAGTGCGCCGGCAAGCTCGTAATACTTGCGAAGGCTGGCTTGGCTTCTGAGCATCTGGCCAGCGAGTAGACCCAGGATCATCGTGCCGAGAGTAGGGATGAAGCTGAGCGTGCCGTAGCCGCCATTGTGGACTGTGTACGGCTCAGGACGGGGAAACAGATTGAGGAACCAGGCATCGAAGGCGCTGAGGAGGTTGTTGCCTTTCCACCAGTGCGCAGCGAAGGGTTGTTCTGGAAGCGGGTAGAGCGCCCAGGCTGTGAAGTAGCCGACACAGATCACTGCGAAGGCGAGCCATTGACGGATTGGTGCAGTGCGGCCGAGGAGAAACAAGAATGGGTAGCCGAGGCCGATCTGGGTGAGCGTGTCTTCAAAGGTGAAGTTGGTTTGCTTCGAATGCGTAGAGCGAAGGAAGATACCCATCGCAATCAGGACGAAAGAACGGACCAGAGCATGGCGGAAGAGCTTTGCGAAGTCGGCGCCTTTGGCCAGGCGGCTTGCGAGCGAATAGGGGAGGGCGACACCGACAAGGAAAGAGAACGACGGCTGGATCATGTCGTGCAAGGAGCAGCCCTCCCAGGCGACGTGCGATTGATGGAAGGCTAGAAAGTCGAGGAGCGGATTGCCAGGGTTGGCTCGAGCAAAACGGGAGAGGTGCAAGACCTCCGCCAGCATGAGAAGCATGACGAAGCCACGGTAAACGTCGATGGAAAGATTACGGGACACGCGAGAGCCAGTATATTCGGTAATGATGGATTGCAGAGTGGGGTGCGCGGCGTGTTGCATTGTGCCTTCGATCTCGACACCGATTCCGGGCATGCCGGATGGCAAGCCGGCGATGGTGCGATGCGTTCAGTTGAGCGAAGACAATCGATGCCTGTTATTCGGGCGGCCTGAGAGGCCGGCGGTGTGCGTCAGTTATACGGCAACGCGGGAATGGTGTGGGGAGACGAACGAAGAAGCGTTCGTGCGGCTGGAGCAGCTTGAGATGAAAACAAAATCATTTTGAAGGTGAGCCTCCGGCGCGTCTTGAAATCGCGTTTTGAGACGTGATGCTTAGATTCGTAGTAGTTGGAACCTTGACAGCGGTAGTGGGATTTGGAAGCTGGTTTGTGATGCGTGGGCCAAAGTCGGTGGCGCCTTCAACGATCCAGGTGGAGAGAACGGCGACGCGCGTGGAGCGCGGAAAGTATCTGTTTCATACGCTTGCCGATTGCGAAGGATGTCATTCCGAGCGGGACTGGGCGAAGTTTGGAGCACCGGTGTTGCCGGGGCGACTGGGCTCAGGAATGGTGTTTCCGAAAGAGATGGGTTTGCCGGGCACGATTGCGCCTCCTAACATCAGCCAAGACAAAGAACGCGGCCTGGGCAACTGGACCGATGGCGAGATCATTCGGGCCGTACGCGAGGGGGTTTCGCGCGATGGGCGAGCCTTGTTCCCGATGATGCCCTACCAGAGCTTTGCCAAGATGAGCGACGAGGACGTTTACTCGCTGGTGGCTTATCTGAGGACGATGCCAGCAGTGAAGAGCGACGTGCCGCCAACGAAGGTGGCCTTCCCGGTGAATGTATTGATGAAGAGCGCACCGACGCCGGTGACAAGCAAGGTGGGGGAGCCGGATCGGAAAGACACGATTGCTTATGGCAAGTACCTGGTGACCATGGCGGGCTGCGCGACGTGCCACACGAAGATGGAGAAGGGTGAGCCGATTGCGGGGATGGAGTTCGCGGGCGGCGAGGGATTTCGCGCGTTTGACCGTGAAGTATTGTCGGCCAACATCACGCCCGACGTGGAGACAGGGATCGGAAGTTGGAATGAGCAGAGGTTTGTCGACAAGTTTCGGAACTACTCAAACCTGAATCATGACAACTTGCCGCCCTCGGTGCAGGCAAACTTTACAGTGATGCCGTGGCTGGGATTCCAGAATCTGCCTGAAGACGAATTGAAGGCGATCTTCGCCTACTTGAAGACGTTGAAGCCGATTCGGAGCAAGGTGGATTCGCACCCGGCGGTGGTATCGAAACTCTAGGGGTTCTGGGGTTTGACGGCGGCGTCTGGAGCGGGATCTTTGCGGCCTGGATTCAGAGAACGGACGCCACTGGCAATGCGCCGGAAGAAGCCTTTCCGCTGGACTTCACCTGTGGGCTGCGGCATGGTCGGTTCGATGGCAGCCTTGGGTGCCGCAGGCGCCAGCACTGGTGGCTCTTCGAGTTTACGTGGCGTCTCAACTGGCGGAGCCGGCTTGGCTGGCGTGACAACGGGGGGAGGGGCGGGTGTAGTTGCGGCAGTGCGAGCATCACCCCAGACCACGATATTGGGTGATGGTGCCACAGTTCTTACCGCTGTGGACTGACGAACTGTAGTTCGCCGATTGGTTATGCCGCCGTTGCCCTGTTGTAGAACGGGGATGTCTTTAGGGCCAGAATTAAGAACGAGTGGCGGAGCAATGACCTGTGGTTTTACTGGCTCAACGGTTTCGGTGGATGCGGCTGGCTTGGCAGGCTCAGCGAAGCGCGGGCGGCCGGACTCAAAGTCATAAAAAACTACAGGGGCAATGGCGGCAAGCACTACGCCGATGCCGAGGACGGCACCAGCTGCAAGAGAAGAGATCACGCTGCGGATCGAGGAGGCAGCGGGCTTTTTCGCCTTCGGGTCTTCTTCAGGCGGAAGCGGCGCAGCGTAGGAATGCGAATGTGTCGTCGCTGGAGCAGGAAGCGGAGTCTCGACTTGGGGCTGTGGCATAGGATGCTCGATAGGGCCTTCGAGCGCAGCAAGAAAATCGGTAGCGCTCTGATAGCGATCCCATGGGTTCTTGGCCATCGCCTTGAGGATCGCGTCATTGATGAACTGCGAGATGGCTGGGTTACGGAGAATTGGCGGCTGAGGCTGGTGCTGGACGTGAGCCTGCATCAGCAGAAATGTGGAATCTGCTTCAAACGGACGGGCGCCTGTGAGCAGTTCGTAGAGAACGACGCCCGTCGAGTAGATATCGCTACGATGATCTGTCGCCGCTGCGCCTCGGACTTGCTCTGGAGAAATGTAATATGGGGAACCGATCATGCCGCCGGTTTCGGTGACATTCAAATCGGAAGCACCTTTGGCGAGGCCGAAGTCTGTGAGTTTGACGCGGCCATCTTTGCTCACAATGATGTTGGCTGTTGAGACATCGCGATGGATGACACCGTTGGCGTGTGCGTAGGACAAAGCGAGCAAGACCTGGCGGATGAGTCTCAGAGATTGCTCGAGATTGAGGCGGCGGCGATCGAGAATCGCCTGCAGCGTGACCCCATCGATGAGTTCCATGATCATCACAAGGTCATCTTCTAGCCAGAAAGCATTGAGGACAGCAGCGATGTTGGGATGGTCGAGACTGGCCTGAATCCGGATTTCACGAAGCACGCGATGAGCGTATTCCTGCGAAGTGGGCTTGCCATTGGAGAGGATCTTCATCGCCTCACGGCGACGGGTGATCAGATGTTGGACCTTGAGCACGCGGCCGTTGCCGCCCGCACCGATCTCTTCAACAATCTGATAGTGCCCGATCGATTCTCCAACTTGCAGTGCCATGGCTGTTATCGAATCCCACTCGTGATCAAGAATAGGCCAATGGCAAGAACGATTACGATGGCGAAGGCGGCTTCTTTAGGCAGGCCGAAGTAGGGGTTGCCGGGTTTTGCTTTGGCTTGTCCCGCAGCGTGCGCCGTGATGTCGGATTGGTGGCCGAGGATTTCTTCGGCCAGCACTTGCGCCTGACGCGTGGATTCTCTTCCGCGACGCTTGATGGCTTCAAGAGCCTTCTCGATGTCTTCAGCAGGTTCCGGCGCGGCGCCGAGAGAGATCGACATCAGAGCTTCGCGAAAATCGCGCGCAGACTGAAAGCGGGCTTCGGGTTTCTTGGCAAGAGCCTTGAGGATCAGCGTGTCGAGCTCTAGAGGAACCATCGGATTCCACTTGCTGGGGGGATCGGGAATGGTCTCGACGTGAGCCAGCATGACATCAAACTGGCTCTCAGAATCAAATGGCTTGCGGCCTGTGACGGTTTCGTAGAAGACGACCCCAAGGGAATAGAGATCGGAACGCGCATCGAGTTCGGCGCTGGCCTGGACTTGCTCGGGGGACATGTAGTGAGCGGTGCCGATGGTGACACCCGCCTGCGTGAGCCGCGGGTCGGCCGTGCTGCGAGCCAGCGAAAAGCCACCTAGCTTGAGCTCGGAATCGGTAGTCAAAAAAAGTTTGGCTGTGGTTACGTCACGATGGACAACACCCTCGGCGTGAGCACATTCGAGAGCTTCCAGAGCCTGCCATACGTGACGGACGCCATCGGGCAAAGAGACAGGGCCAAGTTCAAGACGCTCGGCGAGTGTCGTGCCCTCGACCAATTCTGTTGCGAGAACGAAGCGGCCATCAATCTGTGTGGATGCCCGGTAGCTAACAATGTGGGGATGCTTGAGGCGAGCCAGGATCTTCGCCTCGCGCTGGAAGCGCTCCAGGCGCACAGGGTCGCTTTGCGTTGATTCCGAGAGAACGCGCAAAATCTCGTAACGCTGCTCCGGCACATTGCGTACCTTATAGCTAGTGCCGTCACGATTGCTATTCACGATATCAATAAATTGGTAGTCGCCGACTCTTTTTCCGAGTTCAAATGGCATGTACTAACCGCCTCGCGAATCCAAACCGGAGCAGGCGAAGACACTACGAAAGCGTCTCCGGCCGAGTACCGGGTACGAAAGTAGTATCGGCGAGGGAACTTGCTTGAACAATGAGGCGTAGACCTTAGAGAGGAGCAGGGAAACTATTTGCACCGAGGTACTATGCTCAAAAAAGGAGGAGGTAATTCGTGGATTTAGCGCAGGTGTTATCCAGTTTGCTCGGGATCGGGCTGGCGTCTGGCCTCAATGTTTATGCAGTTGTGCTGACTCTTGGGGCAGCGCAACGGCTGGGATGGCTAAGCAATCTACCGGCGGGGATGGATGTATTTGCTCATCCGATCGTCTTGGGAGTCGCGGCGGTGATGTACGCGGCGGAGTTTGTGGCCGACAAGGTGCCCGGGTTCACGCCGATCTGGGATGGCATCCATACGTTCATTCGACCTGTTGGCGCAGCAGTCGTCGCGTTTAGTGCTTTTGGCAATCTGGATCCGGTGATGAGAGCAGTGGCGATGATCGTGGCTGGGAGCCTGGCGATGGGGTCGCATGCGACGAAGATGGGTACGAGGCTGGCTGCGCATACGGTGCCAGATCCAGTGACGCATTCGGCGATCAGCGTGGCTGAGGATTTCAGCGTGGTCGGGATTTTGTTGTTGGCCTACAACTACCCGTGGGTGGCGTTGCCGTTGCTGCTGGGAATGGTAGTGGCGATTGGGGTTGCGTTGCCCTTCCTGTTTCGGGTGGTTGGATTTCTGCTGCGGACATTGCAGGGCCGACTGCTGAGCTTTGTAAAGCCCGAAGCACAAGGTGGAGCCGGCGAGACGATGGTGGTGGGATATGTGCGCACCGGCAAAGGCTTGGGCCGGTTGCGAAAAGCGAGTTGGAGATTGAAGCCGGGCCAAGCGAGTGTTGTGATTCGCGGGTGGTTCGGACGCAAAGAGCTCGAGGTAAGCCCGCCGCTTAGACATGCGGAAGGACTGTTTCTTGACTACGTGGAGTTGAACACGCGCGAAGGGCAGCCCCTCAGCTTGTACCTGACGAAAGACTGGGCGGCGGTTTATCGCGAAGCCATATAGGCGCGCCAGCCACCGAATTTGGTGATGTCCGTGGCGGCGGCCAGTGCATAGGGCTCAGCGATGAAGCACTTGATGTTGCGTCCGTCGATGAGCTTCACCGTACCGATGCCAAGCGGGGGCGGGATCTCAGCGACAAAAGAGCCGAATTCTGTTTTGGGGATCGCCCAGAGCTCCACCTCGATACCGGGCCCGAGGAAGCCTGGCGTATATTCCAAACCCGGCTTGGGC
Source organism: Acidobacteriota bacterium (assembly GCA_016870995.1). Taxonomy (GTDB): domain Bacteria; phylum Acidobacteriota; class Terriglobia; order Bryobacterales; family Bryobacteraceae; genus Bryobacter. The sequence continues at coordinate 106,342 of VFZU01000003.1, read as the reverse complement.
GGAGTGGTGTTGGCGAGAGCGTAGAAGCGATACTCCGGCGAAGTGCGCGTGGTTTCTCGAAGGAATGCCCCGCGACTGGTGAGCTGATGATTGAGGGGCATCCCGGTGAGATGAGCACCGACAACGGCAACTTCGAGGAAGCCAGCGGGCAGCTCGGCTTTGGGTTCGAGATTGAGAAAGCGGAGCGCAGTGGCCGTGAGGGATTGTTCAGCCATGGCGGGTGCAATGAGAGTTACACCGAAGGGCAAACCGTTGGGCCGGAATCCAGCAGGAATGGCTAGCGCGCTGAGATCGAGAAGGTTGACGAAGTTGGTGTAATAACCGAGTTGTGTGTTGCGACCGATCGGATCTTCGGCAATCTGGGCGTGAGTGAAAGTGGTGCCGGTGGTGGGCAGCAGGAGACAATCCATGCGGGCCCACTGAGCCTGTGTCGCGCGGCGCAGATCCGCGAGTTTGTAGATGGAGCGATAGGTGTCGACGGCGTTGTACTTGCGTGCGCCAAGGATGATCTTTGCCACCGTTGGATCCATATTGGCTTCGTTTGTTGTGGCAAAGGATTCGATGGCAGCCAGACGCTCGGCGACCCAGGGGCCGCTGTACAGAAGATTGGCTGCGTCGCGGAAGCTCGTATAGTCGATCTCAACAAGGGAGACGCCCATCTGGGTGAAGCGATGCACCGCTTTGCGATAGAGGAGCTCTGCGTCTTTGTCGCCAAAAAACTCGAGTTGATCCGGCTTGACAACACCGAGGCGGAAATTGGCTGGCGACCAGCCTGCGCCTTTGTTTGCATCGAGAGGACGGGAGAGAAAGTCCGTTTCGTCCTGGACGTTAGCGGCCTGGAGAACTTGCAGTGCAAGCCCGGGCTCGCGCGTGAAAATCGAAACACAATCGAGCGTACGGCAGGCAGGGACCACACCAGTGGCGCTAATCAGGCCACGGGTCGGTTTGAGGCCGATGATGTTGTTGAACGCGGCGGGTACACGACCGGAGCCGGCAGTGTCGGTGCCCAGCGAGAAATCCACTTGGCCCAAGGCTACGGCGACAGCGGAACCAGAGCTGGAGCCGCCTGAGATGTATTCGGGATTGTAGATGCTCGAACAGGCACCGAAAGGCGAGCGCGTGCCAACCAGCCCAGTGGCGAACTGATCCATGTTGGTCTTGCCGATGAGGATCGCGCCGGCTGCTTCGAGTGCATCGACGACGGCGGAGTTCTTCGTAGGCGTATAAGAGTAGGCGGGGCAGGCGGCCGTGGTGGGCATGCCAGCAACATCGATGTTGTCTTTGACAGCGAAAGTCAGGCCGTAGAGGGGCTTTGAGGCGGCCTCGGGATGTTGTTCAAGAGCGATGGCTTGCGCCATGGCTTTTTCCTCAGGGACACGGGAGATCCAGATCTGCTGCCTGGTTTCGGCAGCGATGCGGGCGTAGGCCTGGCGGACGGCTTCAGTGGGCTTCATGCTTGGTGCTCCGGTTGGAGGATGGCGAGGATCTGGCCTGGCATCACTGCCTGGCCAGGCTTGCAATGGATGGAGTGAAGCGTGCCGCCTTTGGCGGTGGCGACTGCAACTTCCATCTTCATGGCTTCGATCAGGATGACCTTTTGGCCTGGCTTGAGGCGGTCTCCTTCTTTGGCTTCAATGCTCCAGACACTGCCGGCGCTCGAAGCCTTGAGGGCCTTGAAGCCCGGAGGCACAACGATCTCGGGAGCCGCTTCGAGGATGGGTTCAGCATCATCGGCTACTTTGTCGGCGCCGCTTGCGACCCAGCGGGCACGCTCTTCGTTGAAGGCCTGGCGCTGGCGAGACTGGAAGGCTTGTGCAGATTCGGAGATTGAATCGAGAAAGAGCTTGTAGTCGTTGAGACGGAAGGTGCCCGGCTCGATGCGGAGCTGGTGCCGGCCGTTGGGGAAGTCTTCGCGAAGCTGAATAAGCTCTTCGGCTGAGACCGGGTAAAAGCGGATGCGATCGAAGAAGCGAAGCAGCCAGGGGTGATTCGGCTCAAACTCGCGGGTGGTTCGATAGGTGTTCCACATCTGAATGGTGCGGCCGACGAACTGGTAGCCTCCGGGGCCTTCCATCCCGTAGACGCAGAGGTAAGCGCCACCGATGCCGACGCTGTTCTCGGCCGTCCAGGTGCGGGCGGGGTTGTACTTGGTGGTGACGAGACGATGCCTTGGATCGAGAGGCGTTGCCACAGGAGCGCCAAGGTAGACGTCGCCGAGACCAAGAACGAGGTAGCTGGCGTCGAAGACGATTTTGTAGACATCCTCGATCGAATCAAGCCCATTGATGCGGCGGATGAACTCGATGTTTGAAGGGCACCAGGGAGCATCGGGACGAACCGAGCGGGTGTACTTCTCAATGGCGAGCTTGGTGGCTGGATCGTCCCAGCTCAAGGGGAGCCAGACTTCGCGGGAAGGGACTTCCGTCGCAGCGTTGCTATCGATGTGATCTTCAGCGGTTGCGATGAGATCGATGAGCTTGGCGCGGCTGATGAGAGCCGGGTCGTAGTGGACCTGGAAAGAGCGAATGCCGGGCGTGACGTCGATCACGCCGGCGGGCATGTTGGTAAGGAACCAGTTGTAGACGGCTTGAACGCGGAAGCGCAAGGGGAGATCGAGAATGAGCTCTCCGTACTCGATCAGTAGATAGCGATCCCCAGCTTGACGGAAGACGACATCGTCCTTGTGGTGAACGATAGCGGGAAGCCGGGCACCGTCTTTGGTGACGGCGCGGAAGCGAACCGTATCGCCCGCTTTGAGTTGGCCGATCTTCCAGAGATCGTTTGAGGTGATGGTGGCGGGACAAACGAAGCCACCCAGACTTGGGCCGTCCGGGCCGAGGATGACTGGCATGTCGCCCGTGAAATCGATGGCGCCAATAGCGTAGGCGTTGTCGTGGATGTTAGAGGGATGGAGGCCCGCCTCGCCGCCATCTTTGCGGGCCCATTGGGGCTTGGGGCCGATGAGGCGCACACCGGTTCGTGAAGAATTGTAGTGGACCTTCCATGCGGCAGCGAAGAAGGTTTCGATATCTTCAACGGTGAAGAAGTCTGGCGCACCATGAGGCCCATAGAGGACTTCGATTTCCCAGTCGTTTGTGATGGCCGGGATGTCGATAGGCTGAGCTGCCGCGGTGGGGTGATTGGCGAGATGGAGAATATCTCCGGTGCGGACGGCACGTCCGCCGTGGCCACCGAAATTACCAAGCGTGAAGGTGCTGGCGCTGCCGAGATATGCGGGGACGTCGAGACCGCCTTCAAAGAGGATGTAGGTGCGGGCACCTGGGCCTTCGATAGGGCCAAGCTCGAGCGTGGCACCTGCATTGACCGTGATGGGCTGCCACCACGGCACCGCGTTTCCATCGAGATTTGCCTCCATCACAGCGCCTGTGAGAGCGATGCGGGTGTCTTTGTGGAATTGCAAAGTGGGCCCGGCGAGCGTGCACTCAAGGCCCGGGGCCGATGCCGCGTTGCCCAGAAGTTGATTGCCGAGGCGGAAGCTCAGAGCATCCATCGGACCGCTGGGAGGAACACCCACATCCCAATAGCCGAGACGGCCAGGGAGGTCTTGAACCGTGGTCATCGTGCCGCCATCGAGCACCTCGAAGGTATGCGGGTGGAAGGCGAAACCGTCGGTCATTTTGGTGAAGACATCACCGGCGCAGAAGGCACTCGATTCGATCAGCTCGCGGAGGTACTCAAGGTTGGTTTCAATGCCGTCGAGACGAGTTGCTGCGAGGCTTTTGACAAGCAGTTGAAGGGCTGCGTCGCGGGTGTCGGCTTTGACGATGAGCTTGGCGAGCAGTGGGTCGTAGAAAGCAGTGACGTCGCTGCCAGAACGAACCCAAGTGTCAACGCGAGTGCTCGCTGGAAGCTGGACGTTGGTGAGGCGACCGGCGCTGGGCTGGAAGTTCTTGTGGGGATCTTCAGCGTAGAGGCGTACCTGAATGGAGGCGCCGCATGGCTTGGGCCGGAGTGCTTCGAGGTTGTTCAGCTCGCCAGCAGCAGCCAGGAGCATCCACTCCACCAGATCGATACCAGTCACTTCTTCGGTGACGCCGTGTTCGACCTGAAGACGAGTATTGACCTCAAGGAAATAGAACTGGCCCGCGGTGGAATCGTAAACAAATTCGACCGTACCCGCAGACTGATAGCCCACTGTGAGCGCGAGCCGTTCGGCGACCGCGAGGAGATCCTGCCTTTGTGCTTCGGTGAGACCAGGGGCGGGAGTTTCTTCGATGATCTTTTGATTGCGGCGTTGGACAGAGCAATCGCGTTCTTCGAGAGCGATCACTTCTCCCTTGCCGTTACCGAAGATCTGCACTTCGATGTGGCGGGCGCGTTCGACGTACTTCTCAAGATAGAGCCCGGCGTCTTTGAAGTTGGCGAGGCTGAGGCGTTCGACGCTGGCGTAGTTGTCGGCCAGCTCAGGCTCGGTGCGACATAAGCGCATACCGATGCCACCGCCGCCCGCGGTGCTCTTGAGCATAACGGGATAACCAATGCGCGCAGCTTCTTTGGTGGCTTCTTCGACGCCGCTCAGCAGCGGGGTACCCGGCAGCAAAGGAACACTCGCGGCAATCGCGAGTTCGCGAGCGCGGTGCTTGAGGCCAAAGGCGCGCATCTGGTCGCCAGTGGGGCCAATGAACTGAATGCCCGCGGCGGCGCATTGATCTGCGAAGGCGGCATTTTCGCTCAGGAAGCCGTAGCCAGGGTGGATCGCTTCGGCACCACATTGTTTTGCGATCTCGATGATCTTGTCGCCCAGCAGATAGCTTTGCGCTGCAGGGGAAGGGCCGAGCAGATAAGCTTCATCGGCTTGCTCGACATGAGCGGCGTGACGATCGGCTTCGCTGTAAACAGCGACGCTCGCGATGTTGAGGCGCTGGAGTGTTCTGAGGATGCGGCAGGCGATGGCGCCGCGATTGGCGATGAGGACTTTACGAAACATCCGCGCCCCAGACCAGCAACCGGACGGGGGTTGGATTGTATGCATTGCAAGGATTGTTGAGTTGAGGGCAGTTGGAGAGGACCACAGCCACATCCATGGTGGCCTTCATCTCGACATACTTGCCAGCTTCACTGATGCCGTCTTCGAAAGTGAGCTTACCTTCGGGGGTAACGGGCACGTTCATGAAGAAGTTGACGTTGGAGGTCATGTCGCGCTTGGAGACACCCCAATTCGCAAGAGCCATGGTGAAGATGTTGCGGCAATTGTGCATGTACCGCTTGTCGATCGCATAGCGGACCTGATTGGATTCTGCGGCGCAGGCTCCGCCGAGGGTATCGTGGCGGCCACAAGTGTCGGCAGTGATCACCAAGAGCTCATTGCCAAGATTTGAGAGCAAGCGAGAGCCCGTGGTGAGATAGATGCCACCTTGTGCGTTGATGGTGTCGAAGGCGGAATAGCGTTCAGAGAAATCGTGCGGGTTGTAGAACAAAGTGTCCGCAGCCTGATTGCCTTCGAGATCGACGATGCGGAAGGTTTGGCCTTTCTTCACTTCGTGAATCCAGCCATCACCAGCAGGCAGGATGTGATCGTAGATGGCCTTGGCGGGGTCGAGGTGGCTTTCCACCAATACGCGGTCGCTCATTAAAGGAAGTACCTTTCAGAATTGATGAAACCTCGAGTGTTCTCAGGGCAGAAGTTGCGGCAATAGTCATCGGCTGCGGGTGCGTCCACTTTGTAGAAACCAAGATGAATGCGCTTGGGCTGATAGACGGGGTTGGGATCGAGCGGATGGGGATTCGTGTCGAGGATGATGAGCGTGTTCATCTCGGCGCGAAGTTCCACCATGTCGCCCGCTTTGGAGTTGCCTGGGATGAAGTGCATCATCCCCTGGAGGTCGACCTGAACCTTCGAGAAGAAATTGATGTGCCCCTGAAGGTCGCGGCGATTCATGCCGAACTTGGCGAGTTCGCGCATGAAGTTTTGCCGGGTCGAAGTGTACCAGTCGTTGCGAAACTCCTGATAGTTGTGGGCGCCGTACTTGGCCTTTACGCTTTCATCAGTGGAGTGCGCGCCGATGGGGTCGTGCCAGCCGACGCTATCTTGCGTGATTGAACACAAGACACGCCCCATGTCGGAATAAAGACAGTGGCCACGGGTCAAGTGAGCGGTGTGCTGCGCCTTGAGCGTGTCCGGCATGTTGTATCGCTCGACAAAGAGCTCGAAGTTGAAGAAGGTGGCGGGTACGTTTGCGCCGCCATCGAGATCGGTGATGCGGAGGGCTGTGCCGCGTTTGAGCACGTGAGCAAAACTGGCTCCTCCTCGCAACTCCTCCTCAAACAAAAGGGAATCAGGGGCCATATAGGCACTCCTTTCAAAACAGTCTTGTCTTTAGGGGGGCGGGTACAAATTTAGCGTGAGGGCGGGCCGCAGCAAACGTCCATGGCCGTGATTCGCAGCATGACGCTGAGACTCACCTTGCGCTCGTTGTTGCGGGCCATGGGCATTGCGGTAAGTGCTTAGGGTCGCACAGTTATGCGCCGGGCTGCAAGACAACTTTCATCAAACCGGGTTCGTTGGCATAAAGACGCTCGAACCAGGATGCGCCGTCTTCAAGCGGAGCCAGCGCGCTGATGATGGGATCCACTTTGATTGCGCCGCGGTTGAGCAGGTCAATACACTGTGGGAACTCACCAGAACTGGCCGCCGAGCCTTGCAGGCGAATTTGACGGCTTACGACGACCTGCAACGGGATCTCAACCTTCGGCGTGATGTTGCCGACCAGAGTGACCATGCCACCCTTTTTGACGCCCATGATGGCAGTTTCGATCGGCTTGCCGGCGCCGACGACTTCGATGGCGACGTCGGCACCACGGCCCTCGGTGAGGTCTTTCACGGCCTTGACGACATCGGTGTTCTTTGGATTGAGGCCCACGTCGGCACCCAACGTCTTTGCCATTTCGAGCTTGGAGTCTTCGAGGTCAACGGCGATAATTTGCCCACAGCCGGCCAGACGCAGGGTTTGAACAACAAGAAGCCCAATCATGCCAGAGCCGACGACGAGTGCGGAGGAGCCGAGTGGCATGGGCGTGATGTTGACGGCATGAACAGCGATCGAAACAGCTTCGATCATGGCCGCATAGTGATAAGGAAAAGTCTCGGGAAGCGAGTAGAGGATATTTTGCGGAACGGTGACGTATTCCGCAAAGGCACCATGGCGGCGGAATTCGCTGCAGCTCACGCCAAGCACCTGGCGGTTGTCGCAAAGGTTGATCTCTCCGCGCTTGCAGAAATGGCATTTGCCACAACTGACGGTGGAGTCAAAGGTGACACGGTCGCCAATCTTCCAGTCTTTTACTAAAGCGCCCACTTCGACGATCTCGCCGCTGGCCTCGTGGCCCATCACTAGAGGAGGAATGCGGCGGCCAGTGCTGCCATCGTAGCCATGGATGTCGCTGCCGCAGATCCCGCAGGCTTTCACCTTGACGAGAACATCTTCAGGGCCAATGGTCGGGACTGGCATGTCGGTCAAACTGAGCTTTTTGTATTCGGAGAGTAAGAGGGCTTTCATTTTTTCAAAAATCTTGACGTAACTGATGTGTGTTTTTACGCTTCTCTAGACAAATGGAAACGATTTCGCGTGGACTGATTCGTGCCTTCATTCTACTGACTCTCGGCCTCGGTGCGCAGGCGCAGATGGCAAGATTGGTTTCGGCCCCTCTGCTGCGACTGCCCGGGATTTCAGATTCCAACAGCCCTTCACACTGGACGGGTGGAAAACTCGTACTGTTTAATTCCGACGGGATGCCGATCCGCAGCGAGGACGAGTCGGTTGCAACTTTGGGCCGGGTGCGTGCTGTTCGCCTGTACAGCTATGAGCACACGCCGATGTAGATTGAGGCAACGCACAAGACAGCGGATGGAACGCTCTATGCGTGGTACCACCACGAAGTGTTTTTGTTTTGCGAAGACAATCCGGTATCGGCTCCCATGATCGGTGCGCTCCGCAGCGACGATGATGGCAAAACGTTTCACGACTTGGGGATCGTGATCAGCGCCGCAGGGGATCCCGATTGTTCGACACCCAACCGGTACTTTGCCGGTGGCAATGGAGATTTCAGCGCGATCGCAGATCAAAAGGGAGAGTACATTTACTTCTTTTATTCCAACTACTCAGGAGACAGGGAAAGCCAGGGGATCGCAACGGCAAGAATCCGCATCGAGGATCTCGATTTCCCCACCGGAAACGTTTTCAAATACTTTGAAGGGGAATGGCAGGAGCCAGGGCTAGGGGGGCGGGAGACCCCTGTTTTTGCGGTTTCGGGCAATTGGCATTCCGAAAGTCCGGATGCGTTTTGGGGCCCGGGAGTTCACTACAATCACTATCTCGGCAAGTACGTGATGGTGATGAACCACACCTGCTGCACGCCTGACTGGCCACCGGCGGGGATCTTCATCAGCTACAGCGAAGATCTTTCGCAGCCCGAAGCATGGAAGCAGCCAAAGCTGTTGCTGGAAGGGGGTGGGTGGTACCCGATGGTGATGGGTTTGGGGAGAGTTGAAACGGATAAGCTAGCGGGGAGGAGTACGCGCTTTTTTTATGGGGTCGGACAGCGCTTGGACGATTGAGTTCTCGCGCAATTAGGTGGCGGAGGGAGTGAGATTCGAACTCACGGTAGAGTTTCCCCTACGACGGTTTTCAAGACCGGTGCCTTAAACCGCTCGGCCATCCCTCCACTCCCCAAGCTATCAGATTTTCACGGTACGGCCACTACGTGAGCTGTCTTCCGCGGCTTGAATGACGTCGCTGACGTGGAAGATTTCTTCTTGGGTCAGCGTCGGCTTCTTGTTTTTGTAGATCGATTCGAGGAAGTCGTTGAAGATGTCGCCTTTCGGTGGCAGGCTCTCGATACGCCGGGGCTTGCCGGAATTGGAGAGCACCGTTACGCCAGTCGCGGCTGTGTATTCGACGATCCCTCTGGTGCCGGCAATGCGCAGGCGGTCATCCTCATGCGTCGGCGCAGAGTCGGGCCGCAGATAATCCATGCGCAGTTCGGCGACTCCGCCATTGGCAAGTCGCAACACCGCACCCACCACGTTTTCACGCTCCCCAATCGTGGGGTCCTGAACATTGGCCTGCCAACAGAAGGCCTCGGTCATCTTCTGGCCGCTGGTGAAGTGGAACAAGTCGATCAAATGCGGTCCGATCCAAAGCATGGTGCTGCCATAGGAGGATCGCTTGTTCTTCCAGGTGCTTGAAGCACCCCGGCGGTAGGACTTCTGACCACCGAGGAGAATCGGCTCGCCGATCTCTCCGGATTCGACGACCTGGCGGAGGGCCAGGAACTGCGGAGCATAACGTAGCGGCACCAACATGCCAAGCTTGCCTTTCGATGCAAGGGCAGCGCGTTTCACCTTTGCCAGATCCGCTCGCGTGATCGCCAGCGGCTTTTCGGCAATGCAGTGGATCCCCCGATCGAGAGCGGCCAGTACGGCTTTGGCGCGGGCACCATCATCGTTCACCACAGCGACAACATCAGGCTTCACTTCATCGAGCATCTTTTCCTGACTGCGAAATGGCTTGGCTTTCTCCATGCCTTTCTTTTTGACCAGGGAGGCCAGCGCTTCATCGGAATACTCACAGGCGGCAACGATTTCGACATCCGGCAGAGAAGGGAGAGGATTGAGGATTTCGGCCAGGTGTCCATCTTGACCGATCACAGCAACACGGATCTTGCGGGGCATCGAAACGGGCGCAGCGACGGCGGAAGCCGCCAGTGCGGAGGCGAACCATTGCCTCCGATTCCAGGTAGATTGCATGAGCCTCATTATGACGCGTTACACTAAGGGTTTTCATGAATACCCGGCGGATCATTTGCACATTGATGGGTATCTGGATTGGCGGGAGTTTGTTTATGGCGGCGGCGGCGGTTTTTAGCTTCCGGCTTGTGAATGAGCTGATCCTGAACCCAGCCCCAGAAATGGCACCTTACTTTAAACTTCTCGGCGCAGAGAAGCTGCGCATGATTGCGCGCTATCAGGCAGCAGAATTTAACCGGAGCCTGTTTGAAGGCTGGGGGCTGGTGCAGATCCTGCTTGGGCTTTTGATCTTTGGCATCCTGCTTTTCGGATCGAAGGAAGGCAAGCTCACCTTGGGCATTTCGTTGTCTATGGTGCTGCTGTGCACCGTGATGCATCTGGGGGTAACTCCGTCGATCGTGGGTTACGGCAGAACGCTCGACTTTGTCGGCCCGGACAAGGAACCACAATTGCGCAGCCGTGTGCAGGCCTTCCATTACGCCTACTCGGGGCTTGAAGGGCTGAAATTACTCAGCGCGGTGGTGATCCTGGGGTTAATGTACAGGGACGGGAAACGTCGCATAAACCACGACGATCGGTTCGATGACCGCGAAGCAGCCTAATCGGTGAGTACGCCGCGCGCACGCAGGATCTCATCGAACATCGTCATCAATTCCTGACGAGTGATTTCGAATCTTTCCTCTCGCTTCATCGCGATCATATCTTCGGCAGCAATCGGAGCTTCGGGCTCTGATCCGGCTGGGAACTGAATGCCGTAACGAGAGCGGGCTTCCATCAGGCGATCCACTTCGCGGCGGGGCAGGAGCCTCGGGCCACCTAACATCTCGGCGACCAATGAAATTCGGGAGAGATGTTCGACCGTCTCAAGGCGGAAGAATGCCTTCTCGAGAGTTTCTCCGTAACAGACAACGCCATGGTTCGCCATCAGCAGCGCGTCGTGGTTTGGAACGTACGGAGCGAGCTGGCGGCTGAGTTCTGGAGTGCCCGGTAAGCCGTAGTCGGTGAGCGGAACGGTACCAAGGGTGACCACTGCTTCGGGCAGGATCGCCAGATTCAGGGCCCGGCCTGCAACAGCAAATCCCGTGGAGACGGGAGGATGGGCGTGAACGACCGAGTTTACGTCTTTGCGCAGCTTGTAGACCGTGCAGTGCATCTGGATCTCAGTCGTGCAGGCGCGTTCGCCTTCGAGTTTACGACCTTCAAGATCCACCACCAGCATGTCCTCGGCGCGCATCATGCCCTTGCTGACACCCGTGGGCGTGCAGAGAATACGCTCTGCGTCGAGCCGAACACTGATGTTACCGTCGTTGGCTGCAACCCAGCCCTTCTGGTACATCAGTTTGCCGACTTCGACGATCGATTGCGCGATCTGTGCGGGAGAACTCATGAATCTCTCTAATCTACACAATTATCCGCCAAGATGCAGGCCAAGCGCAAAAGCTTCAATCTTTTTTATAGACGTGCTTGTTTTTGAAGACCCGCTCACCGAGGGTCTCTTTCACCACTTGCCGGAGCGCGTTATCCCCTTGCATCAAAAGGTCTTTGAACGTTTCTTCAGGCCTGCCACGGAAGCTGGTGACGTGATAATCGGCCTGCCCATCGACGGGCTGAAGAGTGAAGAAATAGTTTGAGAGGCAGGTTCGCGTGCCCTTATGACGAATGGGGCTGACGCTATGCCAGGAAGTCTTGTCGGTTTGCATCACGGCAAGGCGATTGAAGCGGCTTTCGATGGTGCGCGGCTTGCCCTTTGGGCCGTCGTCCCAGAATTCCAGGTTGCCGCCGTAATCGAGTTGCCAATCCGGTGTCGCGTAATAAAGCAGATTCAGTGCCCGGTATCGCTCACGAGCAAAGTCGTGAGAATTGTCCAGATGCGGATTCAGAAAATGGCCATCCACCATGGCGCTGATGCCGCCGGCATAAAGGTGCTCATCGGGAATCAAACCATCAATCCCGCAGATTTGACCCACCATGGCCACAACTGCAGGTGATTGGAACGCGTAGATGGTTTCCTCAAGAATGCCTGCGTACTGATTCATCTGAACGCCCACATACTTTAACTCGCCCAAGTGATGCTTGAGCGTCATTTTGGCGGTGTCGGGAAAGCTCTCCGCAATTTGGCGAGCCAGTTCCGGTGGAAACAGATTGTCCACCGTAAAGCTCTTCACCGTTCGCGGCAAATGAAACTCCGCGCTCGCCTTGGGCCCGGCGACGCGAAGGCGCTGGAGAATCAATTCGGCGATCTCGTTACGATTCCAAGTCATTTCGCTAAACCCCACTTTACAATCAAAGTGTGGAGTCAAGACCAATCTGCCCGAATTGCCGGGCATTCATCAGCAAGGCCGATCGCGTGTGCCCCTACTGCGAATTTGAACTCGCGCCAAAGCCAAAGGGCAACACCGATGCCGCAAGGGCGATCAGCAGCCTGCTCCCACAGGATGGACAAATCATCGTCTACATCCTGGCGGTGAATGGGTTTCTGTATCTTGCCATGGCGCTGTTCAACATGCAGAACGTGCGCGGCGGCAGCATTATGGACTTGAGCGGAAGCACGCTGTTTCTATTCGGCGCAAAGGAACCGAACTACATCTTTCATGGAGAGTGGTGGCGGTTGATCACTGCCGGCTTTTTGCACGCCGGCGTGATCCACATCATGATGAACTCCTGGGGGCTGTACGATCTTGGCATGCAAGCCGAGGAGGCATTCGGCGCGGGCAAACTGATCGTGATTTACGTGCTGAGCTCAATCGCGGGCTTTCTCGCCTCGAGCCTGTTTGCACCTTCGCTCAGCGTGGGAGCCTCGGCGGGGATCTTCGGCTTGATCGGCGCAATGATCGCTTACGGTGTCAATCAACGATCCAGCTTCGGCTCTTACGTCAAAGGTGCTTATACCAGGACGGCCGTTTGGGCCTTGCTGATCAGCTTTCTGATTCCGTATACGGACAACTGGGCTCACATGGGTGGATTGGCGGGTGGGTTTGCCGCAGCTTACGTTGCCGGACATCCGCGCCTTTCGCAGCCCCGGCAGGAACGCTACTGGAACATCGCAGGCCTCGCGATGGCGGGCTTTGTCGTGATCTGTTTCGTGGTGCAGTTGGTGAAGACGCTCAACTACCTGCAGAGCTAGTTTTCTTCGTCTTTGAGTAATCCAGCGCGGCCAACCCGTTCCCCACGTAGATAAACCAGCGAGATGCGACTGAGGCTCTTGATGTCTCTGAGCGGATCGCCATCGATGACGACAATGTTGGCATCCTTGCCCACTTCGATGGTTCCGATGCGACGGCTCTGGCCTAGCAAACCGGCAGCGTTGCGAGTGGATGCCGCGATCGCGTCTTTAGCAGAGACTCCGGCAGCAACATAGAGCTCAAGTTCCTGTTGCATCGTCGGGCCATGAAATACCAATGGATTGCCGGCATCAGAGCCAGAAACCACTTTGACACCCGCGTCAAAAACCCGCTTGAAGTTCGCTTTGACGATCTTCATATCCACCCGGTATTCAGAAGCAGACTGCCATCCCTTTAATGTCTTAAGCGTCGATTGCAACAAATCCCTGGGTACGGCTTGCTGCAGCAGGCTGTCATCGAGTCTTGAGAAATCGCGATCGGCAATCATGCGTTCGGCCTCATAGACACTGAGCGTTGGGTCGTAATAAAGACCCTTGGATGCCATCGCCGTGAGTAGCGGATCGGGCAATGGCTCTGATGGACTGCCGTGTTCCACTCCATCTGCGCCTGCATCGAGGGCGCTCTTCACGTCGGCGGCCCGGGTTGTGTGCACCACCGTTTTAAGCCCAGCCAGCCGGGCTTCGGCGCAGATTGCGGCAAGAATCTTTTCATCGAGCCGCTTCATCGGGGATTTCTCAGTGCCGCTTTCAAGAACAGCCTTGATCCCATCAACACCCTTCTGCTTGAGGTCGCGCACCATTTGGCGGGCATCAGCTTCATCTTTCGGAATGCGAACGAACTGAGCCTCTCCCATCGCCTTCATGTTTGGCGGCAGGTACTGAAGCGCTTGCGTGGGATGACCGCCAGGGGCGGTGAACAGCGGGCCCACCGCATACAACTCAGCAGCCAGCATCTCACCGCGGGCCTGTTTGTCGCGGAGAGCGAGAACGGAATCCACCCAATCGCCGGTGCTCTTGACTGTTGTCACCCCCGAGAACAGGTAGGCCTTGAGACGCTTCTCGGTGAGCTTTTGATCCTGATACTTCTTTGGATCGTCGTAGAATCCGCCGGGAGCGCCAAGGTGGACATGAGCATCAATCAAGCCGGGAATCACCGTTTTGCCTGCCGCTTCCACTTCAAAGGCATTGAGCTTCTTTGCCTCGGGTGCCTTGCCCACATAGATCTTCTCGATCTTTCCTTCTCGAATCAAAATCGCCCCAGATTCGATCACTTCTCCTGTGCCGGTGATAATGCGGGCATTCTGAATCAGCACGTTTTGCCGGCGGGCAAGTTCCCGATCGAGCATTTTAGTCTTCAGCAGATTTTCTTTGCTTTGAAGATTCCAGGCACCAATCACGAAGAACGGAGCCAACACAGCAAGTACCCATACCTTCGCACGTGGCGGCAGCTTTTCGCCCTTCTCCCAGCGGAACACCTTCAAGGAAATCATTGTGCAGGCGACTGAGGTCACGAGCAGTGCGAGGACAGGCTTCCAGTTATCGATCAACGATTCCTGCCGCAGCAGGATCCCTTGCAGGCCGCTAACCAGATGGGTGGCGGGAATAAACTGAACCAGCTCTTGCGCCCATTCCGGCAGGATCGAAATCGGCACGGTGGCACCGCTCAACAACATCATCGGGAAGTACAGGCACTGGATGATGATCTGGCTTTCAGCCATGGAGTTCGCCACGGCGGCAATGATGCTGCCGATACTTCGCATCGCAAGAATCGCCACCACAACAAACGCAAAAAAGCTCAGCCAGTTCGCCGGCCAGGCCATGCCATATTGGGCGACGCTGATGGCGAGCATCAGAAGCACCACGGGCAGATACTGCAAAACACCAACGACAAGGCCGCTGATCAAAATCGGCAAAGCGCCAGGCGGGGCCACTTTGAAACGGCGCAGAATGCCGTTCTCGCGCTCGGAGACGGCGCGCAGCCCGCCGCCAAAGAACCCATTGCTGAGCAAGCCAATCGTCAGCACGCTTGTCAATGTAGCCGCGATTGTATTGTTCTCCTTGGCCTTGCCAAGAGTCGCGAACAAGAAGAAGAAACCCAGCGGAAATCCGTAGTTGAAAAAGAAGACCGTGCGCTCGCGAAGCGTCAACCGCAGGTTTGAAATGATGTGGGCGAGAAAGGGCTTCATCGACTATTCCCTCAACTTCTTTCCGGTCAGTTCGATGAACACATCTTCGAGCGTAGGCTTCTTGAGGCTGATATCGGTCATACCCAGACCATGGGCGTCGATCCATTTCACAAGGTCCACCACCGTCTTGGCGGGCGCAAGGCTCGAAGTAATCAGGGTCATTCGGTCGAGACTGAGGACGGTATCGGCAGGTACCGATTCGGCCCCAAGAGCGCTCTCGAGGCGGATTTCGATTTTGGTGGCGCCGAGAGTTCTCGCTTGAATCTCGCGCGGCGAACTAGCGGCAATGATGCGGCCCTGGTCGATGATGGCAACCTGGTCGCAGAGTCTTTCGGCTTCTTCGATGTAGTGTGTGGTGAGAATGATCGTCCGCTTGTCCTGCTTGAGTTCTTCAATCAGTTTGTGAATCTCGTGACGCACCTGCGGGTCGAGGCCCGTCGTGGGCTCGTCGAAGAACACGATCTTCGGATCGTTAATTAGAGCGAGCGCAATGGCAACGCGCTGCTTCTGGCCGCCAGACAGCGTTCCGTAATAGGCGTTGCGCTTTTCTTCCAGTTGCAGCCGCGAAATTAATTTGTCCTTCGGGATAGTGCTTTCATAGAAGGCTGCGAACAAATCGAGCGCTTCGGTGACCTTGATCTTCTCCGGAAGGTTGCTCGATTGCAGACAAATGCCGATACGTTCCTTGAGTTGGCGCGTGTCACGTTCCGGATCGAAGCCGAGAACATTCACCTTGCCCGAGGATCGGGATCTCAGGCCTTCGAGGATTTCGACCGTGGTCGTCTTCCCCGCCCCATTGGGCCCGAGTAGCCCAAGTACTTGTCCGGCCTCCACCGTGAAGCTTACGCCTCGAACGGCTTCCACTTCGGCATAGGACTTCTTCAAATCTTCGACGGCAATGACGGTATCGGGCATGCTCGCCTACTGGCGCAACAGAACTTCGATAGAGGCGGCGCAAAAGGCCGGCAGATCCTCAGGCTTGCGCGAGGTAACCAGGTTGCCATCCACAACGACTTCTGCATCCACCCAATCGGCGCCGGCGTTGATGACGTCATCTTTAATGGCGTAAAAGCTCGTTACCTTGCGGCCTTTGAGCATGCGCGAAGAACAGAGCACCCAGGGCCCGTGGCAGATCGCCGCCACCAGTTTGCCAGCCTTGTTGATCTCATGAACAAACGTGGTTGCAGCCGGGTGTCGGCGGATGTGGTCGGGCGCGAATCCGCCCGGAGCGACCACCCCATCGTAATTTTCAGGCTTCACTTCGCTGTAAGACTTCTCGGCCACGGCCGGGTATCCCACCTTGCTGGGATAGTTCTTGCCGGCTTCCGCACCGACCAGATACACTTCGGCGCCGGCTTCCTTCAGTCGGTAATAGGGGTACCAAACCTCCATCTCCTGATAGAGCTGATCGACAAGAACGGCAATGCGTTTTCCCTTAAGTGACATGTAAATTAGCGTACGCCAAGATTGCCGTAGGTGTTCCCTTGTTTGAGCTTCGAAAAGTGCGAGAAGACCATTCGCGTGATGTCTTCCACCGGGGAAAAGGGCTCCTTCAGATAGGTCCCCATCACGGCCAGCACGAATGGCCGCCCTTCGAGGTAAATGATTCCCGTCTCAGTGCGCACGCCTGTCAGCTCGCCCACTTTCGAGGCCACCTCAATCTGTGCCGGAACCGCTTTACGCATATCGGCTTTCACCAGCTTCATCATGGCGATCATGCCCTCGCTGGCCTTGGGGCTGACGGCCTTGCCGTCAAAGATGAGCTTGGCCATGCGCGCCATTTCGATCGGCGTCGAAATGTTCTCTTCGTTGCGCGATGCTGCGGCCTGGTCGATCATCACGCGTTGGAGCCGCGTTTCGAGAAACCCCAACTTAGACATGGTGTGATTGATGTTGGCCATGCCGGCCTTGCGGATGCACCAGTTCGTGGCCGTGTTATCGGACGAGGCGATCATCTCGCGGACGATTTCTTCGATAGTCACTGTCAGGGGACCGTTTTTGAGCCGGTTCTGCAAAACTCCGCTACCGCCGACCAGCTCACCAGGTTGGAGTGTCACAGAGTCTTCAAAGCGCAATTGCCCTTGCTCTCGCAGGCGGAACATTTCGATCAGAATCGGGATCTTGATCGCACTGGCTTGAGGAAACAGTGTCGAGCCGTTGTGGCTCCATTGTTCGCCGGTTTTGAGGTCGATCACCGCGATGCCGAGCACGCCCTCCATCTTTGCTTCGTATGTGGCAACGCCCTGACGCAACTTCGCGGTCAAGAGGTCAGAAACAGACTGACCGGCAAGAATCGAGGAGAAAAACAGGGCAAAATAGGGCAAACGCATGGGTAAATCTTAGCACACAATACTAAGGTTTTATGATCGACACAATTTTGCAATCTAAATGTTCCCAGGTATTTTAAAAATTTTTTATGTTTGTTTTCAATGGTTTATATTATTTTTTTAGCAGTCGCATGCGGAGTGTGCTAAATGTATTGGAGTAAAGGCACATGCAGTGCCTTTAACATCACAAATCAACACTCGATGGAGGTTGTCCACGATGAACATCCGCCCGCTTTATGACCGTATTGTGGTCAAGCGCCTGGAAAATGACGTAGACATGGTGAATGGTCTTTACATTCCCGATTCTGCGAAGGAAAAGCCCCAGGAAGGGGAAGTTGTCGCTGTCGGTAAAGGCAAGCGCCTCGAAGACGGCAAAGTCGTTGCTCTCGACGTGAAGCCCGGCGACCGCATTCTCTTCGGCAAGTATTCCGGTTCGGACATCAAGCTGAACAGCGAAGAATACCTGATCATGCGCGAAGACGAAGTCCTCGGCATTCTGGAAAAGTAAGGGATTAAGAGAGGAACAGAACCATGCCCGCAAAGCAAATTGTTTACGCAGAAAATTCCCGCCAGGCGATCCTGCGCGGTGTCAACCAGTTGGCTGACGCAGTAAAGGTCACCCTGGGCCCCAAGGGCCGTAACGTTGTACTCGAGAAGAAGTTCGGCGGCCCGACGATCACCAAGGACGGCGTCACCGTCGCCAAGGAAGTCGAACTGAAGGATCCGCTCGAAAACATGGGCGCCCAGATGGTTCGCGAAGTGGCTTCGAAGACCAGCGACATCGCTGGCGACGGCACCACCACCGCCACCATTCTTGCTCAGAGCATCTTCCGTGAAGGCGTGAAGCACGTCGCCGCGGGTGCCAACCCGATGGCGCTGAAGCGCGGCATCGACAAGGCGGTTGAAGTTGTTGTGAAGGAAATCGAAAAGCAGGCCGTCAAGGTGACCTCGGACGACAAGATCGCCCAGGTCGGTACGATCTCCGCCAACGGCGACACCGAAATCGGCAACACGATTGCTGAAGCCATGAAGAAGGTCGGCAAGGACGGCGTCATCACGGTTGAAGAATCGAAGACCATGCACACCGAACTGCAGACCGTCGAAGGCATGCAGTTTGACCGTGGCTACCTGAGCCCCTACTTCATCTCCGATCCGGACCGCATGGAAGCCGTGATGGAGAACCCCTACATCCTCATCCACGAGAAGAAGATCAGCAACATGAAGGACCTCCTTCCGTTGCTCGAGCAGATTGCCCGCTCTGGCAGCCCGCTCGTGATCATCGCCGAGGAAGTGGAAGGCGAAGCGCTCGCAACCCTCGTTGTGAACAAGCTGCGTGGCACCTTGAACGTGGCCGCTGTGAAGGCTCCTGGCTTCGGTGACCGCCGCAAGGCAATGCTCGAAGACATCGGCATCCTCACCGGTGGCAAGGCGATCATGGAAGAAACGGGCATCAAGCTCGAAGGCGTTCGTCTCGAAGATCTCGGCCGCGCAAAGCGCATCGTGATCGACAAAGACAACACCACCGTGATCGACGGCTCCGGCGATGCCAAGGGCATCGAAGGCCGCATCAAACAGCTCCGCGCCCAGATCGAAGAAACCACTTCGGACTACGACCGTGAAAAGCTGCAGGAACGTCTGGCGAAGCTCGCCGGCGGCGTTGCGGTGATCAAGGTTGGCGCAGCCACCGAAACCGAAATGAAGGAAAAGAAGGCCCGTGTCGAAGACGCTCTGCACGCCACCCGTGCGGCCGTTGAAGAAGGCATCGTTGCCGGCGGCGGCGTTGCGCTGCTCCGCGCTTCGGCTGCCCTGGCCGGCTTGAGTCTCGCTGGCGACGAAGCCATCGGTGTCAACATCATCAAGCGTGCTTGCGAAGAGCCGGTTCGCCAGATCTCTGGCAACGCTGGTTTCGAAGGCGCCACGATCGTTGAAAAGATCAAGGCCCAGAGCGATGCGAAGTATGGCTTCAACGCTGCCACCGGCACGTTTGAAGACATGATCGCCGCTGGTGTCATCGACCCGGCGAAGGTGACCCGCTCGGCCCTGCAGAACAGTTCTTCGATCAGCGGCCTCATGCTGACCACCGAAGCCATGATCTGCGAGATCCCCGAGAAGAAGGCTGCTGCTCCCGCAGGCGGCGGTCACGGCCCCGAGATGGACTACTAGATTGTAGCCTTATCCGAGTCTTAGGAAACGCCCTCCCGTTCGCGGGAGGGCGTTTTCTTTTTTGGGTTCGCCTCGGGCTAACATTCTAGCGATGGACCTCAAATGGATCGAGCCACACAAGGCCGCGATCAAACGCGAATTCGGCATTGGACGCTACCCCTTTCAGACGCTGGACAATCTGAAGTTACTCGACGAGCTGTTTGCCAAGGCCGGGCCCGATTCGGCAGCGACCTTAAATGGTGGCAAGCTTCTCGACGTGGGCTGCGGCGATGGAGACTTTGGCTTCCACATGAGCCAGCGGGGGCTTGAGGTCGATCTGATCGATTTCGAGGAGACCAACCAGAACAAGCTCGTCATGGCGCGAGAGCTCTCTCGCCGACTGGCAGGGACCCATTCGGTGATCAGCATCGATCTCGACCGCGGCTTTGCTGCCCTCGACTCGTTCTACAACATGGCGATTGCCTTCGGCCTGCTCTATCACTTGAAGAACCCATTTCTGTTTCTCGGTGATCTTGCTGAGATGTGCAGCTATGCCGCAATCAGCACACGCATCGTGGACAGCGGCAACGCGCCTGGGGCTTACCTGGTTGACGACCAGGAGCTCGGTACCGACAACACAAACTACTGGCTGTTTAACTCCGAGGGTCTCGAGCGGCTTGCTATGCGCTGTGGATGGCGTGTGCTTTCGCGTGTGCGCTTTGGGGACAAGAAGTCTGCCGACAGCGGCAAACATGACGCGCGGGAAGCGCTCTTGCTGGCCAGCAAATTCTCCGTTCTGCCGGGAGTTCGCATCCGCAGCGGATTGCACCGAACCGAATACAGCAGCTACCGATGGACGCATCCGTGTTTCCAACTGGAGCTAGCGCCCGGAGCCACACAAATCGAACTCGATTACTATCTACCAAGCCCTTGGCTGGAAGACCACGACTTGGAAGTCGTTTGCCATGGCCAGGCACTACCCTGCTCCAAAAAAACAGGCAAAGACGGTTGTAGCCTGATTGCGGGATTGCCCGACAACGCACGGCAGCTTGAGATCCGCATCCGGCACGCCGGGATTGCATCTGAAGACCAACGCCCCTTGGGAGTCGTGCTGCGCTTCGACGCCAGCAACCTACCCATACGAGTCCGCTAGGGCTGCACGCTGATCGATTCTACTTCTTTAAGCGCATTGCGCAGGTGCCTCTCCAATAAAGCAACCGCACCATCAGCGTCTTTTTTCTGGCAAGCCTTTAAAATCTGCCTGTGCTCTCGCAAACAATCCGGACCGTAGCTCTCCGGGGAGAGATACAGATAATAGAATCGATTCACACTGCCCCGCAGGTTATCGATCAGGCCGAGAGTGCGAGGCTGACGACAGGGAGCATAGAGCGCGGCGTGAAATTCCTGATCGGTGCGCGACCAGTCTGCCCGGTTGGCGATGCTCTCGAGTTGCGCAAGCAGGCTGGCACACAGTTCCAACTCGGCTTTGGTGAAGTTTGGCACGGCCATGCGAAGCGCGTAGGCTTCAAGCAGGATGCGCAAGCCAAACACCTCGCGCAGTTCTTCAACACCAGGATTCGACACAAAAGCGCCACGGTTGGGGTAGAGTTCCACCAACCCTTCGCCCTGCAATTGGCGCAAAGCGTCGCGTACCGGGATGCGGCTGATGCCGAACTTGACGGCGAGTTCTTCCTGTTGCAACTGCTGGCCGGGGCGCAGTTCGTTGCGATAAATGGCATCACGGATGTATTCGGCAACAACCTCGGGCGCAGTCCGGTACTTCGATTGCGACGCAGCAACTCGTTCGGGCATTCTCAGACATCATACCTTGCTGGATATTGTATACATGTATACAATCTGATAAGCTGAACCATGGCCAATCACGGAGCCCTCGTCGCGCTCTCCATCGCATTGATTCTCAGGTCGCTCACCTTTCCCCTCGTGCGCGCCATGCTGGGCGAAGTACCGCTGGAAGTCATTCTGACGTTGCGCTTCTCAATCGCCGCCCTGATTCTGGTTGGCTATTGGTTCGTTAAGGGCAAGCAATTGCCAAAAGGCCGCGACTTCTGGATCACCGCCTTCAGCGGGTTCTGCTGCGTCACGGGCTACCAACTGCTATCAACTCATGGAGTCCGCACTGTGGCCTCCGGCCCTGCAAGTGTCCTGGTCGACACCATGCCGATCTTTGCCACAATTCTCTCTGTCCTGATCCTAAACCATCGCCCCAAGTGGCGGACGTGGACCGGACTGATTGTCGCTCTCAGCGGCGCGGCTTTGATTGCCTTTGGCGAATCTGGCGGGCGCTTTGAATGGAACCTCGGCGTAGGCCTGCTGTTGCTCGCCGCCCTGATCTTCAGCTTCGGCACGATTGCGCAAAAACCGCTCATGAAGCGCTACGATTTTCTCGGCATCACCGCCATCAGCTTTGCCGCTGGTGCGCTGGCGATGTTCCCGTTTGCGCCGAATCTGATCACGACTACCAAGCAAATCCCCCTGCACCATTTGGCCACGATCGGGTTTCTCGCAATCGGCCCCGGCGCACTGGCCTATGGCCTTTGGGGCCATGCCCTCAGCAAACTCCCGGTAGCCAAAGTTTCCGCATCGCTGCTGCTCATCGGGCCGCTCACTTTCCTCATTGCCTGGCTGTTTTTCAACGAAGTGCCCGCCGCACTCAGCATCCTCGGCGCGTCGGTGGCTTGCGCCGGAGTCTGGCTTGTACACTCGGATCAGCACACCTGATATGCACCTTGCTCAACTCAACGTCGCTCGAATGCTCGGCCCTATCGATGGCGAAGTGATGAGGCCCTTCGTTGAACTGTTGAATCCCATTAACGCCATTGCGGAGGCCAGCCCGGGCTTCATTTGGCGAGATCAAACCGAGGCAGGTAACAATACTTCGGTCCGTTTCAACGACGATCCCATGTGGATCGTGAATTTCTCCGTCTGGGAAAGTCCGCAAGCTCTTGAAGCGTTCGTGTATCAAGGCCTGCACAAGTCGGCACTAGGCCGCCGTAAAGAATGGTTTGAAATCCCGAAGATTTCTCACTATGTGCTTTGGTGGATCGAAGAGGGCACCATCCCCACCATAAAAGAAGCCATCGAGCGCCTGGAACACCTGCGGGCAAACGGAGAAAGCGATTACGCCTTTACGTTTCGCTCGGTGAAGCGCAGCTAACCGCCAATCGCGTACATCGGCCTGGGCGGCGGAACAAACTGGGTGGCCCCAATCTCGTGGCCAATCCATTTGCGCATTAGATTTTCCCGGATCGCAGCTTCAACGCTCGCATCATCCCCTGAGCGTAGCTGAGCGCGGATGTCCATCTCTTCAACCGCAAACAGGCAATAACGCAAACGTCCATCGGCAGTCAGCCGGATGCGATTGCAGTTCAGACAAAAAGGCTTGCTGACGCTGGCGATAAAGCCAATGCGACCACCGCCATCCTGATAGCGAAACTCAGTGGCAGGTGCGCGCGGATCTTGATCGGGCACCACATCCAGTTCGCCGAATTCGCCGCGAAGGCGCTCGAGCATCTGGTCCATCGTCAGCACTTGCGACTTGTCCCACAAGCCCTGATGATCGAGCGGCATGAACTCGATAAACCTCACTTCGATTCCGCGTTCGCGCCCGAAGCGAGCCATGGGAAGGATGTCTTCTTCGGTCAAACCCTTCACCGCCACCGCATTCAGCTTGATGGGACCAAACCCCATCTGTTGCGCGATATCAATGCTCTCAAGCACCCGCGGCAACTCGTCGCGTCGTGTGATGTCGAAGAACCGCTGCCTGTCGAGCGTATCCAGATGAACGTTGAGCCGGCGTAAGCCGGCATCATAAAGACTCCTGGCTTGCGCCCCAAGCAATACCGCGTTCGTCGTGAGCGCAATATCTTTAATACCCTCGATCTCATTCAGCTGTGCAATCAGCTTATGTAGATCTTTTCGCGCCAATGGCTCGCCGCCCGTAATGCGCACTTTGCGAATGCCAAGCGCCACGGCGATTTTTGTGAACCGGGCCATCTCTTCAAAGCTGAGGATTTCCTGCTTCGGAGCGTATTGCCCACCTTCTTCCGGCATGCAATAGAAACAGCGAATATTGCAACGGTCGGTGACACTGATCCTCAGGTTGTCGTGCAAACGGCCGAATCGATCTACCAGAGGAGCTTGCATCCATGCTCCCTAAAGCGCGAGCATGCGCTCGATTGGAAGGCGGGCGCGTTCCATGATCGCGGCCGGAAGCTCCACACGGGGCTCAAGAGTTTCGAGGCAGTGGCGCAGTTTCTCAAGCGTGTTCATCCGCATATACGGACACTCGCTGCAATTGCAATTTTCGTTGGGGACGAAGTAAAACTTCTTGTCTGGCGCACCGCGCTCGAGAGAGTGACGCACGCCACTTTCGGTCATGATGATCCACTCCGGGGCATCGCTCTTCACGCAATGTTCGATCAGGGCCGAGGTGGAACCAATGTAGTCGGCCATAGCCAACACTTCGGCGGGGCATTCCGGATGCGCCGCCACCAGCGCGGTGGGATGCGCGATGCGAGCCGCAGTCAGCTTGCGTGCTGCAAACGTCGCATGCACGATACAAGCTCCCTGCCAAATCCGCATGTTCTGACGCCCGGTTTGCTGTTTCACGTAGTTGCCAAGATTGATTTCTGGGCAAAACAGGATCGGCTTCTCGGCAGGAATCGAATTCACTACATCCACGGCATTCCGCGAGGTGCAGATGATGTCGCTCTCTGCTTTCACAGCTGCCGAAGTATTGATGTAGCTGACGACAACATGATCGGGATAGCGCTGTTTAAAGGCTCGCACTTGATCAGCCGGGCAACTATCCACAAGGCTGCATCCGGCGTTTCGATCCGGGACAACCACGATGCGATCAGGATTGAGAAGTTTGGCCGTTTCGGCCATGAACCAGACACCGCAGAATGCGATTACTTCCCCTTCGAATTGCTTGGCCTTGCGGGCCAATTCGAGGCTATCGCCGATTACGTCGGCGAGCTCCTGAATTTCCGATTCCTGGTAGTGATGAGCAAGAATAATCGCTTTGCGCTCACGTTTGAGAGCAAGGATTTTTTCGGCGAGTGAGGTGTGTGTTGCGACTGCGGACATGGAGTGCGGCTTGAATCAACCGCCATGTCTCAAGTGTAGCTTAAGCCCTAGCCAGCAATACCCTTGCGGCGCGGCTTGGGAGCATCCATGGAGAGCAGCTTCGTGGTTCCGGCTGGCGCAGAAACCGGAATTGCACCGCCTCCGCCCAACTGCGGCAGATCGGCAGGAGTATCACTCGTCATGCTCTTGGCGCTAAAGATGCTGCAGGCTTTGGCCAGCTTTTGGACGTCGCCGCCATCTTCCACCACCATCTCGTGCTCTACCCAGTTGCTAAGCGAGATGTTGCGGAAGAACAGTCGTTCCTGAAGAACCATCGACTTGCGATTGAGGAAGAGGCTCTTGCTCTCTCTCGTGTAATGACGCTCTTCGACGCGGAAATCAGCCAGGAAATCATCGAGCGCCTGACGGCGGGCCCGCTCTTCGGTGGAACGAATGGTCTCTTCCATCGTCTTGGAGTGATTGGCAATCGTTGCTCGCGCCTCGGCCATCGCCTCACGCTCCTTCGAAACTGCCACTTCAAGCTTCGATTCCATGATGAAATATGCCATCAGTGCGGAACCGGCGGCAACAAACAGGGGCAGAAACATCCAAAGCATTGCGTCCATCGATATGTGTCCTTAAAGAGAAGATCGGATCGATGTTGCGAAACTTTATAGCCCGTCTACCTTAGCACTGCCTAAGAGTTTTGCTGCAAGACCAAGGCGGAAAGAAAACAGGGCCCCTAAGGTCTGCCCCAGCCAAAACGATAGGCCGGCCATGAATCCGTAGTTTTTCGAATAAAAGGCGCCCAAGCCGTTCAGCCGGTCGGCGCGATCCGTCTCGGCGTCAATCATTTCAAGCGCCGCCCGCTTGCGGGGCAGCACAATGTCTTCCAGCACCAGGATCTTCTTGCCAGCGGCCCGGATCTTGAAGAACAATTCCAGATCCGCGTAGTATTGGCCGTAGGAATCCGGCAGATAGTTCATGCTGACCAGCGACACTTTGGTCACCATCACGGGCTGTTCAAATGGGTATTCCGCCGCAGCCGAGGATACCGATTTCAAATCAGCATCGCCAGGTTTGGGCAGGGTAAAAAACTCGCCTGCGGGACAAACAGCGCCAGCCTGCGAATTCTCACTAAGGCCAGCCAAAAGGCGCTGAATCGTGTCCGGCTGCACTTCCACACCGTTCGGCAGCAAAAAAAGATACTCACCCTTTGCGGTGCGGGTTGCGATGTTGATCGCGCGGGTCCAACCGAAATTGCGGGGCAGCCGCAGAATGGCGATGCCTGCAAACTCATCGTCCATGCGGGCGCTGCCATCCTGGCTGCCGCAATCCACAACGATGATTTCGCTCAGCTCGGGCTCAAGCCGCGCGGCCAGTGCCTGCAAAGTAGGACGCAGCAACTGCGCCTGATGCTGAGAAACAATCAAGATTGAGACACGGGGGCCCTGTGGGGCGGTCAGTTCCGGAGCGAGGGTTTCCATCCACATTCAAGGATAACCTGCGCTAGCGCCTCAATACCGTCCCCTTGGGATCCAGAATCACCTTTAGGGGAGCAGCGCCGGTGGACACTTCAAGCACTTCTTCTTCCGGTCCGGTTCTCAGCCAGCGTGTAATCTTTTTGCCGCCCGGCATCAAAATCTCAACCGGGATATCGAGCTCGAAGTCCTCACCGACCTTGGATTGCTTTAGTCGCAACTCCACAACTTTGCGCGGTGCAACGCCCTTCACCAATGAGGTGAATTCGAGTTGAGGGATCCCAGTGCCATACACCCAGGTCTCGAAGAAATTCACCAGTTCCTTGTCGGGCGCATCCTTCGGCAAGAAAGATGCGGCGGCAAGGCGCAGGTCTTCCGTGCGAAGCGGCTTCGCGGTGAAGTCACGAGCCAACTGTCCCAGCATTTTCAGAAACTCCGCGTCGCCCAGCCGGTTGCGCAGCATATGCAATACCCAGGTGCTCTTGCCGTAAGTGATCGCATGCCATGATGCTGGGTCGGCATGGCGAAGCCGCATCCCAAAGACAATTGGACCAGCGGAATCGTTCGACTTGCCTTCTTTGTCTTCGGCCAGCAATCGCTTCTTGTACTCTTCGAGCACGATGTCGACCGCCTTTGTGCCGTGGCGTTTCTCGAGATAGAGAACCGCAGAGTAATTCGCCAGTGCCTCAGCCAGCCATTCATCACGATAGTTGTCGAAGTCCACCTGATTTCCCCACCATTGATGCGCCAATTCGTGCGCCTCAAGGATTTCGCGGAAATGTCGCCCCTGCCATTCGGCGCGCTCGGCCGCCGGGAGATTCCGGTCTTCGAGGTATGCCAATGTCGACAGATACAAGAACCCAGGAAATCCCTGACCAAACGAACCGGGTATAGGCGCAGCTACAACCCTCGGCAATGGCGGCGGGCCAAACAGCGACGAAAAATAGCTCAGCGCGCCGGCAATTTCTTCAGCCATTGCGGGCATGCGCGACAAAGGCGTAGCGGGCCCCACCGAAGCAGGTGCCATTACGACCGGAACATCCAGCCGCCGCCGCTGGCCGGGCGTCGCAGGGGGCGGAAGAAACACAGCCACCGGGCGCGGCTCAAGCGCTGACTCCAGCGTCTTGTTCGCATACACCTCCACCTCAAAGCCGCCCCGCTTCACGGCTGACGATTCAAACGAACCGAGGTTAAAGCCAAACAGCCGCAAGGGCTTGTCCACCTTGCAGGTCGTGGTCTTCAATTCACCTTTTACGGATTCGGTCCGCACACCCGGACAAACCAGCGTCAGTTCCTTCGGATGCTCGAAGCTGGCTTCAAACGGAGCCGCCTGAAACTGCAATTGCGGGAACCAGCTCGCGCGGCTGGCGAGGTATAAAACTCCATTTCCAGCACGGACAAACAGATCGCCTTCCTCTTCAATCTCAAGCACACCTTCCTCGTCCTTTGAGATGGGTGCCGCGGGCTCAAAAAGAGCAACTTCCGAATCCCCATTGCGTAACAGATTGGCTCGCAGCGCATCCCTTTGAAAGACCGCGATCGGTTCGCCCTTCCATCGAGCCGCCGTCACCTGCAATCGCGGGGAGAGGTCCAGCGGCAGGGCCGCCAGGCCATCGCGGTTGGATCGCAATGATAATCGGGCCGTTGCCTGAAAGCGCAAGTCCGCCCCAATCGAGGCCTTTATCTGAAATCTCTCGATAGTGGCAACTGGCGGCGGGATAGCTCTGGGCTGCGCTCGCTTCGGCTCGAAGTGTGCCCAGAAGTGATACCGGTTTCGACCTTCTACATTTTCGAGTTGCCCAACCAACAACTCCTCGCGATTGCGCGGGTCAAAATAGATATCGAAATTGCCGAGCTTCTTGCCAGAGAGAGCCGCAAAAAAGCACCCACGCTCGGGGCTGATGCCGTTGCTGAGATCCTCAAGCAGTCGCGTCTCAAGACTGCCATTCAAATTGCGAACAGTTTCATTCCATTTCTCGGCAATCAAAACTCCGCGCTCCGGGCTTCGCTGTGCGGTCTCAGACTTCTCAAGTTGCTCAAGCCACTTCTCGCCCGTACCGTCAGTAAACAGAAACACTGCCGCCTGAAAATGCTCGTCCAGATTGGGTGCCCCGGTGAAGCTGGCCAAGGATCGCCGCTCCATTCGATTGGGCGGGATCATCAGTACCTCGGCGTCTTCAATCGCCTCATTGGCGACAAATACGGCGCCCGTTCGCACTCCATTCGCTGGTTTGCGGAAGATCAGCACACCTTCAGTGAGAAACAGCCGCACTTCGTTTCGGCGATAGGCAAATTCTCGCACCCGAAAGCAGGTTGTCGGATCCAGCGAAGCATCCCGCAGCGACTGGCTAAGCTGTTGCAGTTTGCCCACGGGCTGGGCAGCAAGCGAAAGACCAAACAGGAGCAGAAACCACTTCACGACTCCAGTTTAATCTGCCGAGCCTTCGGCCTCTAATCCTTCGGCGACGATTTCGCCCTCGCCTTCCACAACCACACGACCATAACCATCGCGTGGAGTAAATTCGAACTGAATTCGTTCACGCGGATCCGGGTTTGGCAAGCTGCGGCCCAACAGGTAAGTGAGATGGAAGTGAGAGGCAAACCCGGCAGAGAGCTGACCGAGCAGATCAGGCAGCAGATCGACGTTGCGAGCCAGGATCAAGCTACCCTTGCGACTCTGACAAAACTGGCTCCATACCTTATGGGACTCTTCTTCGAGTTGGCGGCAGCAGATCAAGTTCAGCGTCAAGCCTTGGCGTTCAAACAGCTGAGCCCAGGTTTCAGGCGGTGCGGCCGGCAATTCGCATTCCGGGTCCACTAAAGCGACGATCACTCTTTTTGTGGATTCCACTGGAAAACGTGTCGCAACTCGTTCTACAGATTCCATCCATTTGGAAGCGGCGTGCCGAACAGACCGCAGCTGATCCTCAACAAGAATAGGCTTGGCAGTGGTAAACGGTAGTAAACCATCTTCTTCGGTGTCGGCGCTGCTCAACTTGTACTTCTGAATTGACCAGGCGTCCTCGGGCCGCTTGCCAACAACGGCTTGCTCCACGGCGGCTACCAACTTCGATGCGTAACTGTTACTGATACCTACCCGCAATGGAACAACGAGCGCGACATGAGCCGGATCCGCATTGCCACGAGCCTCAAAGTAAAACTGGTCGATCCTGAGATCGCCATCCTTGATCAGAACCTGTGTGGCTTGCAGGTCCTTCGCACACAACAGATCGCAGTTTGGCTTTCGCAACAGAAAGCTGCAACGAACCCTGCCCCGCGAGCTCCGCTCAAAAGCAACCATTTGGAATTGCAACTTCGGGCAACTGCGCAGCTCCTCAAAGTTCTTCTTGATCTTTCTCCCCGCGTTCAACAACGCAAACTTGATTCGTCCGGTCTTCAGGGATAAGTTCTCATGCACCAGCGGCAGAAAACGGGGGTCTCCTGTTTGGCCGAGCAACCAAATCCCGGCAAGTTGTCGCGGAACTTCTACCTCGCGAAACAACTTCAGCACACCTCGAATCGCACAAGGCTCGCCGGCAAGATAAAGCCCGTAAAGCGCATTGGCAACGATGCGATGATGAAGGTCCTTTGAGGCGATCTTAAGCAGCTGAATCGCGTCGGCGTCACGCCTCCCCCACAGAGATTCGACAGCATTGGCGCGCACGCGCGGGTCCGGGTCTTTCAACCAACCCTGCTTTTGGGGACTCACCCGCGAGCTGCCGGCTGCAATCACAGCCACTTTGGAGCGTACGCGTTCGTCCGGATGCTCAACCAGGCTCGATAGGATCCCGCCGAGTTTGTCTACATCCACCGAACGGGAAAGAATGTCCAGAACGCGGGAGAACTCAGCATTGGCCAACCCCGAGGTGTTCTTTTCGAGTTCCGCCTTTACATTCGCGATCAAACTCACTTGATAGCTGGGGTCATTCTTTGTCGAGACCCGTAACAACCGCGCCGCTTCGTCGAGGCTCAGCAAGTCTGCGGTAACCAACATCTGACTTAGACTGGACGAATCTTCGCGGCAAACCTGCAGCAATAATTGCGAAAAGCTATTGCCCGACCCTTGCTCGAGAACGCCGATGGCCATCCGCAAGAAATCCGCGCGATGCTCAGCCTTCCACTCCTGCATCTGCTGGTGCCCGAGCTTGGGATCTTCGCCGAAAATTCTCTCAAGTTCCTGAATTGAGAAGCTGGTTTCCGCCACCTAGCGCTTATCGGCGACGCGGAGCCTCTATTGAGCGAATCAACGAAAGAAAGAAAACAACCCTCGTTTACGGGGTTTTGAGGCGCCAACGAGTGGTTTTCCAGCCAGCACAGCAGCTGGATTACCGCGGAACAGGATCTCGGCCGTTTCGGGATCCCATCGTTTCGCAACCAGAGCGCAAGCCGCATCAAGTATTGGCGGCCGCCGCTTCAAGTCATGCGCATCGCTGGCGATAAAGTGAACCAGCCCGGCATCCATCAGCGTCTCACTGAACTGCTTGGCACGCCCCCCAAACTGGCCATCGAGACTCTGCCCAGTCACCTGGATCGAGCACCCCATCTCCACCCAGCCCATCAAATCCTTCAGCCGCTGCTGGAGCAGTTGATTCCGCTCCGGATGCGTCATGACCGGGGTCATCCCCGCCGACAGAAGATCATCGAAAATCTGCGTCGTGTTCTTGAGGATCAACAAATCGGAAAACTCGACCAGCAGATAGGGCCCACCCGCGATCGTGTACTTGCGTGGCTGCCGCAAGGCGTCTTCGATGTTTTCGTATTGCAAATGAAAATCGCAGCCCAAATGAACGCGCACACCACTATCGTTGGCGGCATCGAGCGCGGCCTTGCGCTCAGCAATTACACCTGGATCGTATTTGTATTCGAGGTTTGCGTGCGGGCTCGCCACGATATCCGTCGTGCCATGCCGCCCTGCCATCCGCAACATGTTGAGGCTGGTTTCAAGATCAGGCGATCCATCGTCCATCCCGTACAGCACATGGCTATGGATATCAATCACGAGAGGTTAGATAAACATTTCTTCGTCCTGAGTGGCGTGCACCACGGACGGGCGTCGGCTTTTGAACAGAAAACCGAACGCACTCTTCACACCGGTAGCCAGGGCACTGACTTCCCGGATCGGCTTCATCAACCCGTCTTGCGTGGTGTTGACGAGACCTTGAATTTTGTCCACGGTCTCGCCCACAACAAGTTCCATCCGTTCCAGCTGGACCTTGGCCCGGTCACTGGCATCGGTCACAACGGAATCGATTTTGATCAACTGGGAATGAGCCGAATCCAGAATCAGATTGGTCTTCTTCGAGATCTCCAGCATTTGCGTGCGGCTATCGTCGATCGTCACCTTGGCCGATTCGAGCGTCCTCTCGGCTTTCTCAAGCAGTGGCTTCGATTCCTCATGAATCGCCTGCATCTTCTTGCGAAGTCCAAACAGAGCGATGCATTGGCCCAGTTGCGACAGCGCGCTCAGGGCCACAAACACGATCAGGACGATCATCAACGTCGGGTCAACCATTCCGATTCTCCAGTTTCAATATCGGCCGAGGGCGATCAGAACTCTATACACCTTCGGTTTCAGGATTGCTACCGTGGGCTTCACGATAGGCCTGACGGCCGGCTTCGACAGCGGCAGCAACCTGCTCGCGTTGCCGCAGCACGGCGTCTTTGCCGCGTTCGATGAAATCGCTAGCGGTCTCACGGAACTCACCGGACTTGCGATTCAACAGGTCGCGGCCTTCATCGGCGTGGCCCTTCAACATGGCTCGGGTTTCCTCACCGGATTTGGGCGCGAACAACAGCCCCACGGCCAATCCAACCCCAATGCCCAGGAAAAAGTAGGGCAAGTTATTTCGTTCTTCCATTACTGGATACCTCCTTAGGGAAACTACTGCCTTCAGTGTACATGCTAAGCTCCAATCGTGCCGATTGGAAAAGCGCCCAAGCGTGTGGATCGCCATGCCCTGCAACAGTATGCAACCTTACTGCTGGCCCAGCGGGCAATGTCGAGCGGCGAGATGCGCCAGAAACTCAAACTCCGCGCCCTCAGCGCCGCCGATGTCGAAGCAGTGATCGAGCAGTTGGTCGAATATGGTGCGCTGAACGACGCCAACTACGCTGCCGCCTACGCTAGTGCCCGCAAGGAAAACCAGGGCTTCGGCCAGGCCCGGGTCTTGCGCGATCTCAACAAGAAGCGCATCCCCTCTGAGTTAGCCCGCGACGCCGTCAGCGCCACCTTTGAAGGCACCGACGAAACCGCGATGATCGAAGACTACCTGGCGCGCAAATTCCGCGGCAAGAACCTGCCGGAATACCTCTCCGATCCGAAGCATCTCGCATCAGCCTTTCGGCGTCTGCGCACAGCCGGATACTCCTCTTCGGCCACGCTCAAGGTTTTGCGCAAGCACTCCAGTGCAGCCGCTGACATCGTCGAAGACGACGAAAACTAGCGATTGCTCCATTCACTGCAGCCCGTTACTTCGAGCTTGTAGCGCCCCGTTGTGAATGGCGAAAAGCTGCTGACGTCCAGTCGGTAAACCCCGTTCGCCAACAGAGTGGTTTGAATTCTCGGCTGGCTGCCTTCCGTGTCATCTTCAAAAGCCACGGTTGCGCCGGAGGGGGCGATCAGATACATCACTCCGTCGAATCCGGCCTCGGCGATACGAGCATTCAACTGCTGCCCCGCGCGTCCTTCAAACAGGTACAGATCCGAGTTGTAAAAATCGCCTCGCCGTCCAGACTTGCTGGACGCGGTTATTAATTCCCCATCCACGGTCGCCGGGCAAGCTGTGATCACCTTCGGCAAGGCAGCAGGGTCCGTGACGGACGCCTGCAGTTGCATATTGAGAGTAAAGGGTCCTGTCTGGCCAGGGTCGAATGAGGTCATCAGAATCCGGTAGGTGCCTTTAATGGGGAGCGTCAACGCACCGCTAACGGGGATTCTCGAATTCGAACCGCCGCCGCTATCGTCATCCGCTGCTAAAAAGATATTGCCCGGCCCATAGAGGTAAATGAAGGTATCCACCGCACGGGATGCGGCATTGATGGTCACGCGTTGACCTGCGTCGGCTTGAAAGGTGTAGACCTTCGTGTAGTACTGCGCAGGCAAACCTTCAAACAGACAATCGTTCGTTGTCAGTTCGGCCGCCACCTCCACCCCGGAGGTGATCGGCTGCGCCACGCAACTGGTGTTCTGGCGGATGACAACGGATCGTCCCGCCACCAACACGGTGCTGCGGCGCGACGCCCCAGTTTGATTGGCAGCGATTTGAACCTTCACCAGACCAGACGCCTTTGGATTGGTAGGCTCGCCGAATCGGATCCAGTCGTTGCCAGGTCCTGCGCTCCACGCCTCGCATACGCTCGATCGGGCCACGAGAATGGCAACCGTTGCCGCCTTGTCGGAGATTTCGATCGTCTCGGGCGTCACCGTCGCACTGCAAGGCGGCGCCGGGTTTTCGGCTGTCGACCACACAAACGCGTAGTCTTGCGGCCCCACAGCCAAATCCTTTGCATTCACGACGATCTTCCATTTTCCTGCCGCAGGCTGCGCCACAGCCACCTGCTCCACATTGTCGAGAACGTTCTCGCCAGCCACAGCGTCAGCCTCGGGCTTCTGAGGATTCAAAACGAACGGCAGCAGGGTTCGTCCGTCAGGCGATATCAGCCGTAGGTCCAGATTGTTCATCAATTGCCGCGTGCGCCCCGCAGGAGCCGGCGGATCAGACCACGCCAGCATGACCCGCAACGCAGGTTGCCCCGCCGGCAGTTCAAACTCAAACTCCTTGGTCTCGCCACTGAGGACACTACCCGTATTCCAATGGTCGTCATCCACAATCTTTAGAGCTTTCACGCCATCCGGAATCCCATAGCCATAGCTATAATCCGGCCCGGGATTGCCCAGGTCATTTGCCGTATTCAAGATCATCGCCCGCAGCAATTCCGGAGCAGGGGCCTTGCCATGCTTTCCTCGATGCCGGTTGATCAGCAACGCAGACAACCCCGATACTGCCGGGGCCGACATCGAGGTCCCGGAAAGACTTCTGGTGGCGTTACGAGTCGCAGTCGACAATACACCGACGCCCAGAGCAACGACGTCCGGCTTCAATCGCCCGTCCCGGGCAGGGCCAAAGCTCGAGAAGCCGCTGATCGCGTTGCCAATATCTACTGCACCCACCGTCATGATGTTCTTTGCCGCGCCAGGGGAAGGCGCGGAATAAAACCCTCCACGCGCCGAGACAAGACACTGGCTGAGATCCCTCTCGTTGCCAGCCGAAAATACGATTGGAAACTTTTCCTGGTAAACGATGCGATCCAGCTCGCGGTCAAAAGACAAGTAGTCTCCAAGCACGCTGCAACTGTTGAGGCCTTCGCTGACCGAGATTAACCAGGAGTTCTGCGCCAGATCGGCCGAGTGCAATTGCTTCGAATTGAGATTCGCCGAAATCCCGGCGGACACAGTATTAAAGGGCATGGAAACCAGCCGTGCAGCCGGAGCCATCCCTTTCAGCCGCGGATCTGTCGAACCAGCTGCCGCGACGGTCCCAGCCACATGCGTGCCGTGATCACGCCCTGCAATCGTTTGGGTTTGCAGCAACCGGTCGCCAAACTCGGGATGTGTCGCCACCGGGTCATCGACAATGGCGACCGTCGCCCCAGCTCCGTCCATGGCGAATTGCTCCTGCAATTCCTTCACCTTGATCAAGGCCGCGCTGTCAGAGTTATTCGCCAGCCTATAGGGCCCAAAAACAGGCTCCACCACTTTTACCCAATCCATCGCCGCCACCCGCTTCAAGTCATCAAGCCGCACCTTCACCGTCAGCCTCTCGAAGTAATCGCTCCGCTCCACAACCTGCGCACCAATCCTGTCCATCTCCCACTGCGCTTCGTCCGCAGAGACATCCTTATGGAAGTACACAAGCACCTCAGCGCCCTCTTCCCCTCGCATTTTCACCCGCGCCCAGATCGGCACCTCATCCCCGCGCAGCGATTCATGAAGCTTCTGCTCGGTCTCAAGCGGCTTGCCCAGCCGCGCCAGCGGCGAAGCACTGTCCACTGAGACAATCCACTCCCCATCACCCAATGGCTCCAACGCCCGGAAGCCCTGCGCGGCGAGACTGCGCTCGCTCACGCCTCTTGATCCCTTCACAATCAGGTGAATCTTCTCCGCGAACAACCCACCCGTCAACAACATCAACACTGCAAAGCGATACCACATAGCTTCGACGCTAACATAGTGAGAAATGGAGAAACGGCTCACAGCCCACGCCAAAGCCGCTGGTTGAGCGTCCAAACTCGCGCCAGGGGTCCTGGCGCAGGCGCTTTCCCGGCTCCCAAGGGCCACCAATCCGCAAGTTCTGCTCGGGTTTGAGACATCGGACGATGCCGGTGTATACAAGCTCTCGCCGGACTGCGCCCTAGTTCAGACGCTCGATTTCTTCACTCCCATCGTCGACGACCCCTATCAATTTGGCGCCATCGCTGCCGCTAATTCACTTAGTGACGTCTACGCGATGGGCGGCAAGCCGATCACAGCCCTCTCGATCCTCTGCTATCCGGCCAAGGACGAGATCGAAGTGCTTCAGGCGATCCTCGCCGGAGGAGCCGACAAGATGATTGAGGCTGGCTGCGCTCTGCTCGGTGGCCATTCGGTTGCCGACGATACCGTCAAATTCGGTTTTTCCGTCACGGGCCTCGTCCACCCGGACCGCTTCCGCGCCAACGCTCATGCCAAGCCCGGGGATGCTCTCGTGCTCACCAAGCCGCTCGGCACCGGCGTCATCGCCACAGCTCTCAAGCGTAGCCTCGCCTCGCCCGAATCCGTCGCCGCCGCTACCCAATCGATGCTCAAGCTCAATCGTGAAGCCGCCGAGGCCATGGACCCATTCGACGTTCACGGCTGCACTGACATCACTGGGTTCGGACTTCTCGGCCATGCCCGCGAGATTGCCGTTGCCTCAAACGTCACGCTCGAAATTGATTCGACGCTCTTGCCCATTCTTCCTGGCGCGCTCGAGGCGATCGAGAACGGCGCCGTCCCTGGCGGGCTGAACAACAATCGACAATACGCCTCCGCCGATGTCTTCGCGGGCGCCTCTGTTTCCCCCGCCCGCCTCACTCTGATGTATGACCCGCAGACGAGCGGCGGTCTGCTGATTTCCCTTCCCCAAGACGACGCACTTCGCCTCGTCTCCGCCGTCCCGGCTACCGTCATCGGCCAAGTTACCGAACGAAAGGAATTCCCGCTCTGGGTACTCTAAGCTACAACCCCATCATCGTCGCCCTCGATGTTGAAAACGGCCATCAGGCCCTCCAACTCATCGACCAGCTCGGCGACTCGATCGACTTCTACAAGATCGGCATGGAACTCTACGCCGCTGAAGGCACCACCATCGTCCGGCAAGTCCTCGGTCTCGGCAAGAAAGTGTTTCTGGATCTCAAATTCCACGACATCCCGGAAACCGTCAAGCGAGCTGTCAACCGTGCGGCCAGCCTCGGCGTCGATCTCCTCACGGTCCATGCCTACCCGCAGGTGATGGCGGCCGCTGTTGAAGGAAAGGGCGATTCCTCGATGCGGGTTCTGGGCGTTACGGTCCTCACCAGCCTTGGCGATTC
This sequence comes from Acidobacteriota bacterium, assembly GCA_016870995.1. Lineage (GTDB taxonomy): Bacteria > Acidobacteriota > Terriglobia > Bryobacterales > Bryobacteraceae > Bryobacter. The sequence continues at coordinate 69,623 of VFZU01000003.1, read as the reverse complement.
CGACCTGCTCGAAATCGGCTATCCGGCTGGGACCAGCCCCGCGGATCTGGTGCGCAGAAGGGTCCAACAGGGGATCAGCGCCGGAATTGACGGTTTCGTTTGCTCTCCCCTGGAGGTGCAGTCAGTCCGGGCTCTTTCCGGCCCGCAAAAAGTCCTGGTTACCCCAGGCGTCCGTTCCGCCGGAAAGGACACGGGGGACCAAAAACGCGTCGCCACTCCCGCCCAGGCCCTCATCGATGGCGCTTCGTACCTTGTCGTGGGCCGACAGATCACTCGCTCTCAAACCCCGCAAACTGAAGCACTTGCCGTCCTTTCCGAGATCAACACACTCTAACTCTTTCAATCCATTCATTTTTTCTATGGGTTAAAGGATTTTAATTCCAATACAGAATGGTTGCGATCAAGTCGCTATTCTGCTAAACCTGATGGGGTCAGGCGGCAACCTCCGTTTGAATTCAGGGGAAAGGAATTTGAAAATAATGAATAGGACGCTAGTCGCTCTCTCGCTAGTAGTCTGTCTGGGCCTCCCTGCCTATAGTCAGTCACTTACGTCTCTCAACGGCGCTATTGTCGACCCCACCGGAGCTGCGGTTCCTGGTTCGACGATTACGCTCACCAACACCGAAAACAACAGTAAGCGCGAGGTCGTTACCGACACCACCGGCAAATACTCCATCCAGGCGCTGCAACCCGGCACCTACAAGCTGCTCGCCAAGAAATCTGGGTTCTCTGATATCTCTGTCCAGCAGATCCGTCTCCTGGTCAACACTCCCGCCACCCTCAACCTCACCTTTGAAACTGTCGGCTCGGTGGCGCAAACCATTGAAATTTCCGCCGAAGGCGTTCAGTTGAACACCGTCGACGCCACCTTAGGCAACTCCTTCGGCACCAAGCCGATCACCCAGTTGCCCTTCGAAGGCCGCCGCGCGGATCGCATTCTCAGCCTGCAGCCCGGTATCTCCAACATTGGCGATTCCGACACGGTCAACGGCGGCTCGAACGTCGCGACTGACCGTGGCGGCGTCGTCAACGGCGGCAAGAGCGACCAGTCGAACCTCACGCTCGACGGTGTCGACATCAACAACCAGCAGACCCGCGAACCCTTCAACGGCGCTCTCCGCGTTACGCTCGATTCCGTGCAGGAATTCCGCGTCACCACCTCAAACGCTAACGCCGACAGCTCACGCGGTTCCGGTGCGCAGATCACACTCGTTACCCGCTCGGGCACCAACGAGCTGCACGGCGCAGCCTATTGGTTTGTGCGCAACAAGATGTTCAATTCGAACACCTTCTTTAACAACCTCACCGTGGGCGCAGATGGTCGGGGCCTACCCACTCCAAAGCTGAACCGTAACACCTACGGCGGCCGCATCGGTGGCCCGGCAATCAAGAACAAGCTGTTCTACTTCGCCAATTGGGAAGGCCAGCAGGACCGCCTTGAGCAGTCCGTCATCCGCACCGTGCCGCGCGAAAACATGCGCAACGGGATCGTCGATTACCTCAGCGTTGGCGGTAGCCGTGTTTCGGTCCCGGCAACTGAACTGGTGTCCAAGATTGCTGGCGCTGGCTCGCTCAATCAAGCGGCCCTCCAGGTTCTCCGTTCCTACCCTCTCCCGAACGACTTCACCACTGGTGACGGCATCAACACCGCCGGCTTCCGGTTCAACTCACCGCTTGCCTCTCGTTACAACACTTATGTCGCCAAGATCGACTATGTTTTCAACGACAGAAATCGTATCTTCGCCCGTGGCCAGTTGCAGAACGACAACATCGGCGGTGCCCCGCAGTTCCCGGGCGCTGCGCCGAACTTTGTGGACCTCAACAACTCCAAGGGACTTGCTCTCGGCTGGGATTCCACTGTGAACAACTCACTGATCTCTTCCACCCGCTGGGGCATTACCCGGCAGGGCCTTGAGACCTCGGGTATCGGTCAGTATGCCATCACCAGCTTCCGTGGCCTGGATAATCCGGTCGGCCTCACCCGCTCGTTCCGGCGCTTTTCACCCACCTATAACTTCACCCAGGACTTCACCTGGACCAAAGGCAAGCACACCGTGCAGTTCGGTGGTAGCATCCGCGTCTTCCAGAACGATCGCAGCAACTTCGCGAACAGCTTCTTTGGATCTGCGATCAACTCCTCCTGGATGACGGCCGCGGGCCAAATTTTAAGCGCTCCCTGGACCGACGCCGCCCTCGGCAACAACCGCATCAACGCCGGTTCGCGTACGTCGTTTAACGACACTACTGCCGCAGTGCTCGGTCTCGTGACCCAGGTCACCAGCCGTTACAACTACACTCCGAACGCCGACGGCAGCGTCAACGCTCAGGCACCTGGCACCCCTGTGCTGAGGAATTTCCAGGGCGAAGAAGCCGAAATGTACATCTCCGACACCTGGAAGGCTACACGCAACCTCACCATCACCGGTGGCGTTCGCTATATGCACTGGCCGGCCATTTACGAGAAGAACGGCGTCCAAACCAGCACGAACATTCCACTCAGCGACTGGTTCGACACCCGTGTCGCCAATGCCGGCAACGGTCTGGCCGGCAACACTGGCCTCCCGCCGATCTCTTATCAGTTGGCCAACAAGGGCGGCCGTCCGCTCTATGACAACCTGAAGAACTGGTCGCCCCGTCTGGCCATGGCCTATGCCCCCGATGCCAAGTCTGGTCTCTCGAAGTTCCTCTTCGGCGGCCCCGGCAAGAGCGTCATCCGCGCCGGCTTCGGCATCTATTACGACGTGCTCGGCTCCGGTCTTGTGCGCGACTTCGACGCCTCGGCCCTCGGCCTGTCTACCACGCTGAACAATGCTTCGGGCCGCGAAACCGTCGCAGGCGCCCCGCGCTATACCGGCATCTTCGGCATCCCGCAGCAGCTGGTCAGCCCGCCGCCTCCGGCACAGTTCCCGGTAACTCAGCCCAATAACTTCGCCATCACCAACTCTCTCGACGACCGTCTGCGCGCTCCTTACACGATGCGCTACAACTTGACGTTTGCTCGTGAGTTCAATGGTGGTTGGAACGTTAGCCTCGGCTACGTCGCGAGCCAGGGCAAGCGCACCATCAACAGCGAAGATTTGGCCACCCCGCTCAACATTCGCGATCCGCAATCCGGTACGGATTATTTCACCGCGGCCACTGCGCTTACGGATCTGATCCGCCGCAACGTCCCGGTCGCCCAGGTTCCGCGGATTCCCTTCTGGGAAAACATGACTCCGGGCTTCGCCGGCAGAGGCCTCACCGCCACTCAGGCTGCCTACAACCTCTACGCGGATTTCTATCCCGATGCGACGGGTGCGCTCGAAAACTTCGACCGCTTCAGCGATCCTTCGCCCTCGCGCCTGGGACCCTTCGCTTTCTACAGCCGCCAGTACTCCTACTTGCGCGCTCTTCGCTCTGTCGGCTTCTCCACTTACAACTCAGCTCAGTTGACGGTTCAGAAGCGCTTCGCAAGTGGCAATCAGGTTGGCTTTAACTGGACCTGGTCTCACTCGATCGACACAGGCTCCACCTCTGAAGACAATGCTACTGCTGGCCGCGGCATCTCCATCAACCCGTACAACCGCTACCAGATGCGTGGCTCGTCAGACTTTGACCAGCGCCACAACTTCAATGCGAACTGGGTTTACGCCCTGCCCTTCGGCAAGGGTCAGAAGTTCCTGTCCGGCGCCAGCGGCGTCGCCAACACCATCTTTGGTGGCTGGCAGCTTGGCGGCATCTACCGTCAGACTTCTGGCTTGCCGGTCTCGGTCGGTCATAACCGCACCTGGCCCACCAACTACAACATCACCGGCTGGGCCACCCAGATCGACAATGTTGTCGACGGTACCAACAAGAATGCTCCGGCACCTCCCGGAGGCCGCTCCGGCCCGAATATCTTCGTGGATCCGGTCGGTGCACTCAAAGCCTTCACCTTCACCAACCCCGGTGAAATCGGCAACCGCAATTCGGTTCGTGGCGATGGTTTGTTTAATATCGACATAAACCTGGCCAAGAACTTCGCGATCCGCGAAGGTCATTCGCTCCAGTTGCGCTGGGAAGTCTTCAACGTCACCAACTCGGTGCGGTTCGACCCCCTTAATATCAACCTGGCGTTGTCCAACCCCTCGGCGTTCGGCCGCTATGCCGGAACCTTGGGCGGACCCCGCGTCATTCAGTTCGCTCTCCGCTACGACTTCTAAGTCTTCGCTGAAAGCTGGTTCAAACCTTAAGGGCGGGTCTTCGGACCCGCCCTTAAAACGTTAGGCCGTATTCGAGCACCAACCCGTTCTCGCCATTCTGGGGATGATTGGCAATCTTGTAAGCCACGACGATCACTTGATTCTTCGGCAGATGAAAGCTCACACCCGGAATGAAGAACCCGAAGTCATACTTGCCCCTCATCCACTCCCCTACAATCTGCATCCGGTGATGAAATAGCGGTTGTTCAAACGAACACAGAAAGTTGCCCGTGTTCTTCAGCAACAGCTCATTCGTCCCGTAGAACCCGCCCGCAGTCAAACGCGTCCCAGTCCCGGGCGTTCTAAAACTCATATGTGAGTAGGAAAAACTGCCCAGCCCTTTCCCACGATGGTTCATCACCATCATCTGCCCTACGGTCAGCTTCAGCTCCAGCTCTTCATGAGACTCCTTCAAGAACTGAGGTGAACTCTTGAACCCGATCCCGGTGGCGAAGTTTTTCGCAGCAGGTCCACCGGCGTTGTAGTTTGTCACTGCCAACTCGGTCGATTTTCCTACTCCATAGGCGTAAAAGTTCGTCCCATACCAGTAACGGCCCGCCATCTGAGGCCGCACTTGCGTCTCGTGCATTAAGAAATGTTTTCCCTTGGGCGTGATGTCCGCCGAAGGTATGTTCACGATAGCTTGTTGACAATAAAGGAGATGAGGTGCTGCCAGACAAGACAGTAGAACATGCGGCTTCACTAAACAGATTATAATATGCGCACTTCAGCACATTTCAATACAAATGCACGTAGCGGTGCAGCAGAACAATCTGCCCGCAATGGTACGTGTTGTGACTGGCAATCCCCAGCAGCATGTGTGCGATGTCATAGGCTCTGCCAGGCACCTGTTCGGCCAGCCGCTTATCGTCCAAAGTAGCCGTTCGTTGGGTCAATCGGTCCGCTGAATCCCGCAGTCGTTGTACTTCCAATTTCCAGGAATTTTCGGATAAATCCGTGATCGCATGCCAACCCAATTGGTCGGCTTGCTCGTTCTGGGGAAGTGGCTTTCCAGACAGTGCGTCCAGTCCCGCCTCGTGCCAGCATCGCATGTGCTGCACGAGTTGCCAGATCGAGTGATTCGCTACCGGAGTCTTAGCCCCTGCTTTTGCAGAGTCTAAGCCGTGCAGTACCTCCAAAACGGCTGGGCCGTGCCATCCCTCGTGGAAGATGGATCGGCGGAGCTGTCCCGCAATTCGAATCGATTGGCGCATTTACTGGCGTCTTAGCTTAGTGCATCCTATCAGGAGTTAGACGTCGGCTTCGCAGGATTTTTTCGTAATTTCATGGCGAAATTTAAACATTGGCACTAATTGCAGTCTGACGAACGGTGCACCCAGGAGGTCAATCAATGGTCCCCCGTATAACCGATAGGTGATCGCATCCGTAAGACGCGTGCCTCGACCTTCCCGTTCGAATCGATGCTCATGATGCCAATACGCAAATGGTCCCCGCTCTTGTTCGTCAATAAATAAATTTGGCGGCGAACAGGCCGTATGCACCGCATGCCATTCTGCTGCAATCGGCCCGAGCACGGGCACTTTGATCACTAGCCTCGCCCCAACTCCAATTCCGCCCGTGCGGGAGACGACGCGAATTCCCGCACCCGGCGGGCTCAGCTTCTCAAGCGCGTCGGGCGCCTCGTGAAAAGCCCAGACTCGCTCAATGGGAGCATCAATGTAACAACTGGTGGTAAATTCTGGCACTGGGATTTAGAAGCTCGGATAGACTATGTAGTTTCGATGTTGCTCGAGTTGAAATCGGTTCAGAAGCGTTTCGGCGGGGTCACCGCTCTTCGAAATGGCAATCTCTCCGTCCGCGCAGGAGAAGTCCATCTGTTGATGGGCGAGAACGGCGCAGGCAAAAGCACCATGATGAAAATCGTGGCGGGCATGCAAGGCTATGATGGCGGCGAGATGCTGTTTGAAGGCCGCCCCGTGCGCTTCAACAGCCCCAAGGAAGCAGCAGCCAGCGGGATCGCGATGGTTCATCAGGAAAGCCTGCTTGCCCCGCACCTCACCGTGGGGGAGAACATCTTCCTGGGCCGCGAAGAGGCTGGCCCTCTCGGCATCCTCAAGCGATCCGCGATGATGGAGCGCGCGGCAAAACTGATCGAATCCCACGGCTTTCCTCTCAAGGCGGATTGGCGTGTCGATCGCCTCAGTCCCGCCGGACGCCAACTGGTCGAAATCTGCCGTGCCATCGCCAGCGGCACCTCGCTACTGATCTTTGACGAACCCACATCGAGCCTGAGCGAGAGCGAAACCAAAGAGGTCTTCGCCATCGTCAGCAAGCTGAAAGAAAAGGGCGCCGGGGTCATCTACATCACACACCGGCTTGAAGAGCTTCGTTCGGTTGGCGATCGTGTGACGGTTTTGCGCGACGGTGCCACGGTGCACACCGGCGAACTCAAAGATCTTACCCGCGCCCAACTGATCCAGCACATGGTGGGCCGTGACCTCGGGGCGCTTTACTCGCGTAATCCAATCCCGCCCGGCAAGCCTCTGCTCGAAATCAAAAATCTGAACCGGTCACGGCTGCTCCATGACATCAGCCTCACCGTCCGCGCCGGCGAAATCGTGGGCATCGCAGGCCTGATGGGTGCTGGGCGCACCGAACTTTGCCGCGCCGTCTTTGGCATCGATGCGGTTGAAAGTGGATCGATTGCCGTCGATGGTCAGCCGCTGCCACTCAGCAGTCCGCGTGACGCGGTCGCCGCAGGCATCGCTCTCATTCCGGAAGATCGGCAAAAGACCGGTCTCGCCACCCAACTGCCTGTCGGGTGGAACCTCACGCTTTCCTCCCTTGGCGCTCACTCGCGCGCTGGCGTTCTTGATTCCGCGAAACTCGCGGCGACTGAGAAGCAATACATCGACCGTCTGCGGATCAAAACCGACGGCCCCTCCCAGCGCAGCGCTCGCTTGAGCGGCGGCAATCAACAGAAGATCGTAATCGCCAAGTGGGTTGCCCAAGGCGCCCGCGTGTTCCTGTTTGACGAGCCTACACGCGGCATCGACGTTGGAGCCAAGACAGAAGTGTTCGAAGTCATGGATAGCCTCGCAAAACAGGGTGCCGCGATCCTGATGGTCTCAAGCGAACTCACCGAACTCATCCAGGTCGCCGACCGCATCCTCGTCATGCGCCAGGGCCGCATCTCTGGCGAACTGCCCGGCCGCACTACCCAAGAAAAAATCATGGCGCTCGCCGCCTTTGAACAAGAAGAGGCCCCCCAATGATCCAACGGTTGTTACCGTTTGCCACTCTCATCGTCCTGTTCGTCTCGCTTTGTTTCGTACCGAACTTCCTGTCAGAGACCAACCTCTCAAGCGTCATCCGCCAGACGGCTGTCATCAACATCATGGCTCTCGGCATGACGATGGTCATCATCACCAGCGGCATCGACCTCAGCGTCGGCGCAATCCTCGCCATGGGTGGGCTCATCGGCACCATGGCCATGGAGCATGGCCAGCCAATCCCTGTCGGCATCGCGGTTGGCATCCTCACCGGAGCCTTCTGCGGCTTCGTCAATGGCTTTCTCACGACGCGCCTTCGTATCAATTCATTCATCGTCACCCTGGGCACGCTCGGCATCATCCGCGGTCTCACCTTGGTCATTTCAAATGGGCTACCGGTGCACAAGATCCCACCGGGCTTCAGCTACCTCGGCGAAGGCACTTTCATCGGCGTACCCTTTGTGCTCTGGGTGCTGTTGGCTTGCGGTGCGCTGGTCCACTTCATCCTCGAACACACCAAGCTTGGCCGCTACAGCTTTGCGATCGGTAGCAATCCTGACGCAGCCTTCTACGCTGGCATCCCGGTGAGCTTCCACATGACGTGTGTGTATGCGATCTGCGGCGCGCTCACGGGCCTTGCCGGCATGATTGAGGCCTCCCGCCTGATGACCGGCCAGCCCACCGCTGGTCAGGGCTACGAGCTTCAGGCCATCGCCGCGGTCGTCATCGGTGGAGGCAGCCTCAGGGGCGGTGAAGGCAGCGTTCTAGGCACTCTCGTAGGCGCTCTGATCATGGGCCTGCTCTCGAACGGCAGCGACCTGCTTGGCATCTCTCCCTACTGGCAACAAGCCATCATCGGAGCCATCATCATCCTCGCCGTCAGCGTCGACGAACTGCGCAAGAGACGGTCGGTTTAGGCGATAACTGAAGTACGAGGTACATCATGATTATTGGCCAGCCGCCCATCACCGAGCAGGAACTCAACGCCCGCAAAACTGCGCTTGCCGAATCAGCCGCCACCAATCGTCTCGAAGGCCTTGAAGCCGGCCCCGAGGCCCAGCTAATCTTCGCGCGATATGCCCATGGTGAGATAGACCTCGACGAGATGGGATCAGCGATCGACGCCCTCAATGAGCAACAATTCGGACCCGTATCTTTACCCAGGGACTGAAGTCCTCCGCAATCGCCGTAATCTCAACGCGTCTGCGGATCTCGATCGATACTAGGCTCAGGCAACGCAGCGCCGCCTGATTGAGTTGTTCGCAAAACCCACGCGCGGAAAATTCGATGCACTCCATCTCAAGGCCCTCCACGGGCACATTTTCCAGGACGTCTTCGATTGGGCCGGCCAATTCCGCACCGTCAACATCTCCAAAGGCGGCCACCTCTTCGGTGCCGCGGCAGTGATTGCAATGTCCCTCCACGGCATCCTCGAAAAACTCCCGCGAGAGAACTTCCTCCGCTCTCTCGACCGCGAGGTCTTTGCCCAACGTTGCGGCTGGTACTTTGGCGAGATCAACGCGATCCACCCCTTCCGTGAAGGCAACGGCCGCACCCAGCGCGAGTTCCTCCGCCAACTCGCCGCCCAGGCCGGCTACTCGCTCGACTGGCGCCGTGTCACCCGCGACACCATGATCGAAGCTTCGCGCGAAAGCTTCGCCTCCGGCGACAACCAGACCATGGTCGCCATCATTCGTTCCTGCACCGTTTAGCCATCTGCGCGATGCTATTAAAGATGGACCTCGCCCAGTGGATCGACCACACCCTTCTGCGCCCCGACGCCACAGAAGCTGAAATTGTGCAGCTTTGCGAGGAGGCGCGTCAACACAAGTTCTTTAGCATTTGCGTCAACCCCTATTGGGTCGCCTACTCGGTCAACGCCCTTGAAGGCAGCGACGTCAAAGTCTGCACTGTCGCCGGCTTTCCTCTTGGCGCAACAACCTCCGCAGCCAAGCGCGTCGAAGCCCAGCGCGCCGTCAACGACGGAGCCGCCGAAGTCGACATGGTCCTCAACGTTGGCGCGCTCAAGAGCGGCCTGCTCAGCGACGTCGAAACCGACATCCGCACAACCGCTGAGATCACCCACCAGGGCGGTGGCAAGCTCAAGGTAATTCTCGAAACCGGCCTACTTACTGACATCGAAAAAGAACACGCCTGCCGCATCGCCGTCGCCGCTGGTGCCGACTTTGTGAAAACTTCCACGGGCTTTGCCAAAGGCGGAGCCACGGTCGAAGACATCCAGCTGATGCGACGCATCGTAGGTCCCAAATTCGGTGTTAAGGCCAGTGGTGGCGTCCGCACTTACGACGACGCCATCCGCATGATCGAAGCCGGGGCAACCCGCATCGGCGCATCCGCCAGCATCGCCATTGTTACCGGCGCTCCCGCATCCGGAGGCGGCTACTAGTGTCCCAATCCAGGGAACGCAATATCCGCTTCGAAGAACGCGCTGACCTTCTCGACTTCCTGCTCGAAGTCTCCGAGACCACAGCCTCCACGCTCGACCTCGACCAGGTACTCGACAACGTCGCCGACGTCATCCATCGAGTAATCGGCTTCGACCTGTTCGCCATTCTGCTCTACAGCGATCGATCCAAAGAGCTCAAGGTTCGCTACTCCATTGGCCACCGCGACGAATTGGTCCGCACTCTTTCCGTCAAGCTCGGTGAAGGTATCGTGGGCTCTTCGGCCGCAAGCCGGCAGCCCATCAACGTCGGCGACGTCCGCGCTGATGTTCGCTACCTCAACGCCCTCGATGCGGTGCGCAGCGAATTGGCCGTGCCGATGATTGCCCGCAGCCGCTTGGTTGGCGTCATCGATCTTGAGAGCACACGCATCGAAGCCTATGGAAAGCGCGAAGAAGCCTTGCTCACCCTGATCGCCAGTCGCGTCGCCTCGGCTGTCGACAACGCCCGCCTCTACAAGCGGGTCGAACAAAACCACAAGACGCTGAAAGTTCTCACACAACTCACCAAAGAGTTTGCCTCGATCCTCGATCTGGATACGCTTCTCGGGCAAATCGCCTCCGGCGTGCGCAGCCTCGTCCACTATGACGGCTTCAGCGTGTTGCTGGTCGACGAAGCCGAGCAGGTTCTCAAGCACCGCTTCAGCATGCGCTTCGACCAGCGCAAGAGCAATGACATCCCTCTGAGTCGCGGTGTGACCGGCGCAGCCGTCCGGGCCCGCCACGCCATCCGCGTCGCCGACACCGCCACCGACGAACGCTACATCGAAACCGCCTCCGGCATCCGCAGTGAAGTCGCCGTCCCGCTCATCGTCAACGATCGCGTCATCGGCGTTATGGACATCGAAAGCGAGCGAGTCAACTTCTTCACCGAAGAGCACTCTCGCACCCTCGGCCTCCTCGCCCCCCAGGTCGCCGCCAGCATCGAGAACGCCCGCCTCTATCAGGAAGTCGCATCTCGTCAGGCCCGCATGGAGCAGGATCTCAGCGCCGCTCGCCGCGTTCAAAGTCTGCTGCTTCCTCAGGAAGCCCCGCCCATTCAGGGCCTCGAGATCGGCATGGGCATGAGGCCCGCGCGTGAAGTTACCGGCGACATCTACGACGTCTTCGAAATCGAAGAGCAGGTCGCGCTGATTGCCTTCGGTGATTCGAGCGGCAAAGGTGCCGCAGCGGCTCTCTATGGCGCAATGGTCTCCGGCCTCCTGCGCAGTCTCGCCTATCGCCGGCTCTCTCCAGCCAAGATGATGAAGGTGCTCAACGACCGCCTCTGCGAGCGCCGTGTCGATGGCCAGTACGTCACCTTGCTGCTGGTTCGCTGGGACGCGGCCGAAAAGAAACTCACCTTCGCGAGCGCCGGCGGCGGCCTGCCGCTGTTGATGCGCGATGGCAACGTCACGCGACTTCACCTTGAAGGAGTCCCGCTTGGACTCCTCGAGAATCGCGAATACGAAGACGTCTCGAGCGAAGTCAAACGCGGGGATCTCATCGGCTTGTTTAGTGATGGGTTTGAAGACCAGTCCAATCCTGCCGGCGAATCCTTCGGCCACGCCGATCTGGCGACCTGCTTCCGCAAGTACCGCAAACAATCCCCGGGGCTCATCTTCAACAAGATGCTCGCCAGCCTCGATCAATTCCGCGCCGGTGTCCCGATCCACGACGACCAGAGCGCACTCATTCTGAAAGTGAAGTAACGGATGCACTACGAATACCGCCAAGGCCGTCTTTCGGTCGAGGGCGTCGATCTCACTGAAATCGCCGAAGCCTGCGGCACCCCCACTTATGTCTACAGCGCAGGCATGATCCGCGAGCGCTACCGCGCCTACGACGCCGCGTTGGCTGGCATGCCAAATCAAGTCTGCTACGCCGTCAAAGCCAACTCAAATCTTGCGGTTCTTGCAGTGCTAGCCCAAGAGGGTGCCGGCTTCGACATCGTTAGCGGTGGCGAGTTGTTCCGCGTCCTCAAGGCCGGCGGCCATGCCGCAAGCGTCGTCTTCAGTGGCGTCGGCAAAAAGCCCGACGAGATCCGCTATGCCATCGAGCATGGCGTCCACAGCTTCAATTGCGAGAGCTACGCCGAGATCGAAGTTCTCAACCGTGTCGCAGGTGAAGCGGGCAAAATCGCTCACGTCGCTCTCCGCGTCAACCCCGACGTCAACCCAGTCACCCACGAATACATCTCCACTGGCCTCAAGGAAAACAAGTTCGGCATCGACATCAGCGTCATTGAAGCCGCCTACGCGCACGCCGCTGCACAACCTCACCTCAAGGTCACCGGCGTCAGTTGCCACATCGGCTCGCAGATGCTCGATTCCTCGCCCATGGTGGAAGCCGTCGAGCGCGTCGTCGCCTTGGTACGCAAGCTGCAGGCGAGCGGCCTTCCCATCGATCACGTCGATCTCGGTGGCGGCCTTGGCGTAAAGTATCGTGAAGGCGAGCAAACTCCCTCCATTGCTGCCGCCGTCCAGGCCATGCGTCAAATCGTCGAGCAAACAGGCCTCAAAGCCGTAGTCGAACCCGGCCGATCCATTGTGGCCGAAGCCGGCGTGCTGCTCACCAGCGTGCTTTACCGCAAGAACAACGGCGGCAAGGAATTCGCCATCATCGACGCAGCCATGAACGATCTCATCCGCCCATCGCTGTACAAGGCTTTCCACGAGATCACGCCAGTTCTGGAATCCACAGCGCCACCGATGGAGGTCGATCTCGTCGGGCCCGTCTGCGAAAGCGGCGACTGGATCGCCAAGAGCCGCACACTGCCGACTCTCAATTCTGGCGACCTCCTTGCCATCCACACCGCTGGTGCCTACGGCTTCGGCATGGCTAGCAACTACAACTCGCGCGGCCGCGCGGCCGAGGTTCTGGTGGACGGAGATACCTTCCGTGTCGCTCGCCAGCGCGAATCCTGGGACGACCTCGTCCGCGGCGAATCGCTCTAGGCGATCTTCACATCAGTTGCGGCAAAGTCATTGCCCTTGAACAGCAGCGGCACATCTTTGCTCTTGGCCAGCGCATAGGCAAAGCAATCCCCCAAATTCAGCCGCGCCGGCCTGACACCAAAGCGCTTCGAAGCCTCAAACGCCAGCATCGCATCCCTCGCCCCAACCAATTCCACTTCAATTCCCATTTCTTCGATGATCTTGGCTACAATTTGCCTTCCCGACTCACCCAATATGACTTCCGCGCGAACATGCACTTCCCACAAGTTGATTGGGCTGATCCAAAGCTGATCCGCCTCAATCATTTTCTTATGTATCTCTTCCGCGTCAGCTTCAACCAGTACAACAGCCAGCAAGGCTGACGAATCAACAACGATACTCACTTGGGCAAGCCGTACTCGTCGTACAGATCATCGTCAGTCAGCATTGGCCCAACTCGTGGCAATTTTTGTAACTCCGCAATCAGCTCATCCACCCGCTTCCACCGCTCCGCTTTCTCTGCCGCAGCCTTCTGCCGCTCTTCTTCAAGCTTTTCGGTAACAGCGGCACTCACCGCCTCCGTAATCGAAACCTTCATGAGCTCCGCAAGCGCACGGATATCCGCCGCCACATCTTCCCGCCGTATCTGAATCGGGGCCTTCATGATTCCGAATTTATCATGAAAATGATTCTCTCAGCATTTTCAGGCTCTTCGGCACGGCCGTCATCGCATCCTCGTTCCCTTCCATCTCAAGGCTCACCCACCCGCCAAACTTCGCCTGCTTCAAAATCCCCGCGATCTTCTTGTAATCGAGGTCGAGCGTGTACCAAACCCCGCCGCCATAGTACGTCTTGGCCTGCACAATCGACGCATGCGGAGCCAGCTGCGCGATTCCTTCATATACCTTGTCCGGATAATTCCCCGTATCGAGATTGATCCCCAGCCACGGCGAATTCACCTTCTTCCAGATATCCAGCAGAACCGGCACTTTCGTCGTCAAGCCCCAATGATTCTCTAGTGCCATCTTCACCCCGGTCGCCTCGCAATGCGGCAAAATCTCGCGAATCGAATCCACACACCACCCGATCGCATCCGCCTCTTTGTAGCCGGCAACCGGCGGCTCGTCGCCCTTCACCTTCATCAGATCATCAAAGCTCTTGATCGTCTTCCAGCGCCCAGAATTCAGCCGAATACAGGGAATCCCCAACTGCGCCGCCAGATCCATGCAATGCTTCGTGTGATCGATATTCTTCTTCCGCTCGGCCGGATCCGGCGACACAAAATCCTGATGGATCGACAACATCGGCAACGCGAGGCCCTTATCAAAAGCCCGCTGTTTCAATCCATTCAGATAGGCCTTCTCTTCCGAGGCAAATTGCCGGTGCAACAATTCCACCCCGTCAAACCCCATCGCATCGGCGTGATCAATCACCTTTTCAATCGGAAATTTCTCCCCTTTCAGGTGCCAGAACGAGTACGTCGACACCGCAATCCGCTGTCGCGGACCTGCCTTCAACAAAGGAGCAACGGAGGCGGCTATAGCAAGACGGCGTGTGATTGACATACGATGATCATAGATCATGTCAACCAGAAGAGAATTCATCGAACTCAGCGCGCTTGGCGGCGCGGCCGCCTCAATGGCTCAGGCACAAAAGACTTCCGCCAATGACAAGATCCGTGTCGGCTGCATCGGCATGGGCAACATGGGCCTCGGAGACGTCAAGACCATCGCCACCGTACCCGGCGTCGAATTCGTCGCTGTCGCCGACATTTACGAAGGCCGCCTCACCAACGCAAAAGAGAGATTCGGCAAGCAGATCTTCACCACCCGCGACTACCGCGAACTCCTGGCCCGCCCCGACATCGACGCCGTCATCATCGCCACGCCCGACCACTGGCACTGCACCCAGGCTGTTGACGCCCTCAAGGCTGGCAAGCACGTCTATTGTCAGAAGCCCATGGTCCAGGACCCCGCCGATGGCCACAAGATCATCGCCGCCGAGAAGGCCTCCGGCAAGATCCTCCAGGTCGGCAGCCAGCGCGTCAGCAACATTCTTTACACGCGTCTGCGTGAAGTGATCAAGGATGGCAAAATCGGCGAAATCCGCATGATCGAAGCCTTCTACGACCGCAACTCCGCCCTCGGCGCCTGGCAGTACGTAATCCCTCACGACGCCTCGCCCACCACCGTCGATTGGGACCGCTTCATCGGCTCCGCACCCAAGCGCCCCTTCGAGCCCATCCGCCTCTTCCGTTGGCGCAACTACCAGGATTACGGCACCGGTATCGCGGGTGACCTGTTCGTCCACCTCTTCAGCGGCATCCACTACGTCATGGATTCCAACGGCCCCGAGCGCGTCTTCGCGAGCGGCGGTACGTACTACTGGAAGGACGGCCGCGACGTCCCCGATCTCATGATCGGCCTCTATGATTACCCGCAGACCGACAAGCACCCGGCCCACCAGATCACGCTTCGCGTCAACTTCGAAGCTGGCACCGGTGGCGGCCAGAGTTTCCGCTTCGTCGGCACCGAGGGCTACATCACGCTCGACGTCGGCAACGGCTTCACGATCAACTCGATCCCCCGCGAAGCCCGTCCCGGTTACGATCTCGAACCCTTCCCGCAGCACGTCCGCGAGAACTTCCTCGCCGGCTACAGGCAGAAGTATCCCGATCAGAAGCCCAGCGCCGACTCGATGCGCCCCTCTGCGAGCCAGAGCTTCCGCACGCCGCCCGGCTACACGGAACAATACGCTCACCACGCCAACTTCATCGACGCGATCCGCAACAAGCGCGCCGTCATCGAAGACGCAACGTTTGGCCTTCGCGCCGCCGCCCCGGCCCTTCTCAGCAACACCAGCTACTTCGAAAAGAAGCAGGTCCTCTGGGATCCGGTTGCGATGAAGATCAAGGCCTAAATCAGAACTCAAATTCGACGCTGCGCAGCTGCTTCATCCGAAGCCTGCGCAGCGTTTGATTTTTGGAAGCCACACCAGTCCATCTGCACCCGTCCCAGGCTTGCCGAATCATCCAACTTCAAGCTCGAAACCCAATTCTGTAAATCCAGTTCCAGAGGACGAGAAATACTGCAAGGGGCAATAGAGAATTTCCTTCGATTCGCTTTGTGCGCCTTTGCCTACTGTTCAAGATCGATCGAATGCGATCCTCAAGCCACATCCCTCGCATGATTCCAATCACACTGGCATTGGTCTCACTTCGGCCCGATCTCCCAGCAGCCTCCAGCAGCAATTCTGCATAGCGCTCAGCGGGCACACCCTCTCTCAGTACCGCGTCGTCAGCCGCCATCTCAACATCCCTCCAGAACCACCTTGAAACGATCCAAACCAGAGGGATTGGCCAACACAAAGCAAAGGACAGATTCACATGGAAGGCCGAAAGCACGTCTCCAGTTCGAAGATGTGCCCGCTCATGCACGGCAATCGCCTTCAGCTTCTCCTCAGGCCATTCTTTGGCTTCGATTGGCATTAACACCTTGGGCGATCGCCAGTCTAAAGCCATGGGCATATCAACTTTGCTAGAAACCCATGCCCATGGGCCCCATTGTTCAGCGTCTTTCATCAAAAGCTTGGCCTTGCTATAAGAATTCACGAGGCGAATCAGCAGCAGCACGCTGCCCATAAGCCAAACCAGCCCCACAGGGAAGAGGAATGCCTGAACATCCCGAATGAGTTCTGGAGTCACGATTCGATACCTCTTCGGCAAATAGTTATCCGGACCAAGCAGCAAGTACGACGATGCGTGCATGAACAACAGGGCTACAGCTCCAGTCATCGCCACTGAGCTGAAGTCCCTTCGGGTCCCGGCATCCATCCACTGAACAAGTACAACAATGCAGAAGCTGATTCCCCAATACAGGATCAGTTGCACGACAGTGCTGACAACAAACGCTTCCATCTCACGGCGCCAGCGTAAAGTTCACTTCCACCTGCGTCATCACCTCCACCGCATTCCCATTCAGCAGCGTCGGTTGATACCGCCACAGCTTCACAGCATTCATCGCCGACTCCCGCAACCGCGCATCCACCAACTGATTCACCGGCTCAAGGCTCACCACATCACCCTCTTTGCCAATCACAGCCATTAACAGCACAATTCCCGAAACACCTTCCTTTTTGTATTCCGCCGGATAAATCGGCCTCACCTGATATAGCAATTTTGCTGACTGCACATTCCCACCCACTCGAATCCTCGACGGGCTCACTGCCTTCATGGTGCCGGGTGGTGGCGGAGGAGGGGGAGGCATCGCACCTGCACTCACGTGGATCGTCTCTTTCAACCCACCCAGGTTGAGCGTGAACACAAGCGGCGCGCCCACCTTCACCATCGTGTTCGACAACGCGGCAAACCCCTCCTTCTCGACAAGAATCGCGTAGTCATCTCCATCCGGCACACCCGGAAAAGCAAACTCGCCCGACGCGCTCGATCTCACCACTTCGATTCTTTGACTCTCGCTCGGCTTCAAGAATCGAAGCGTCACTCGCGCCCCGGCCACGGTTGCGCCGCTCGCATCCTTCACCACTCCACGAACGCCACCCGGAGTCTGAGCGATCAGCTTCAGCCCCGCAGCAGATGCCAGCATCACCACACCCAACACTAAACTCGTCACCAACATCCCCCGCGATAGCGGACGATGCGAAGTCATAGGATCGAGCAACGCACGCAGTCGCTGCTCCAAAGTAGATTGCTTGGCCATGGAAACGCCTCCTTCCAAAATTGGTTCTTCATTTAAGCCACGCGCGATTTCAACCAGGTGCTCGGCATAATCCGTCGCAGCCACTCCAGCCACCACCACGCCATCATCACAAGCCTGCTCACACTCCACCCTCCGCGCCCGTACTGCCAACCACACCAGCGGATTCCACCAATACACGGCACACGCCAGCCGTCCCAACAAGTGCCACTACAAGTCCGCACGCATTACGTGCATTCGCTCATGCGCCAGCACCGCATCCAGTCGCTCCGTCGCCCACTTGGCGGCCTCAACCGGCAACAATACCGTCGGCTGCCACAACCCGCAAACCGCTGGCACGGCCAGATCCTCGCTCAGTGAATATCCGGCCTCAGTCGAGCGAGCCCGCCGACGCAGCCACTCTCCACGAACTTGCGAAAGCAGCTCCCTGCCAGCCAGCAAAGCCACACCGGCAATCCAAAGCCACTTCAGCCAATCCACCTCAACTCGCGCCGCATCATCCGGCCTCACCACAATCCGCGTCACTTCCGCCGCTACAGGAATCTGCGTCACGATCACTCTCGACTCCGGCCAGAACGGCAACACCAACAACAACCCCAGCCCCAGCGTCCACACATGATGCCGCATCGCAGCGCTCTCGCGCCGCAACAACATCACAATGATCCACGCGCTCGCCAACAACACCGTCGATTGCAATGCCAGCGTCAAAACTCGCTCGCTCATCGCTTTCGTGCCTCCTCGATCATGGCCGCCAACCGGTCCAGTTCTGCCTTCGGCAACTTCGTCGACTTCCCATCGAGCAACGCCGCCACCGCATCGGCCGGCGACCCGCCAAAGAACGTCTCCACCAGATGCCTCACGGCCGACTTCCGCGCCCGCTCCGGATTCACCGTCGGGAAGTACACATACCGCAGTTGGTCCACCTCGTGCCGCACATGCCCCTTCTCTTCCAAAGTCCGCAAGTGCGCCCGCACCGCCGAGTAGCTGGGCGCATCGGGCAGTGCCTCCTCGATATCAGCCGCAGTTGCCTGCCCCAACCTGTGGAGCACATCCATGATTTGCCGCTCGCGGCGGCTCAGTGCTTCTGTCATAGCAGCTTGCTAGAAAACTAGCACCTGCTGGAAATCTAGCACCACACCACAACAATTGCAAGAACTAAATTGTGTATCCCGCGTCGAACCGCAAATCCGCACCCGTCATCCCACCAGCCGCATCCCCACACAGGAACAAGACCGCCTCGGCCACCTCATCCGGAAACGCCATCCGCTCCAGCGGATTCTTCCCCCGGTCCGGCACTTCTGGCAATTCCTTCCACATCGGAGTCACCACCCCCGCCGGGCTGATCACATTCACACGGATCTTCCCGTCCTTGGCCTCGAGCGCCGCACACTGCGCCAGCATCACAAGCCCCGCCTTCGAGCAACAATACGCGGCAGCCCCCGCAGCCGCCTTCACCCCGCTCGCTGACCCGATCAAAACTACACTTCCCCCGTCCGCATTCTGCCGCATTAGCGGCAACATATGCTTCAGCCCCAAAAACGCCCCAGTCAAATTCACGTCAATCGTCCGCCGCCACTCTTCGACACTGCACGCTTCAATCGCAGCCCCCGTCGCAATCCCCGCCGAATGCACCAGCACATCCAACCTGGGAATTTCGGCCACCACTCGCTGCCAGTCCCCCTCCGAGGTCACATCCAGGCGCAATCCAGCCCCCTCGGCCACATCCGCCCGATACACCAAAGCCCCAAAAGACTCAAGCAAGTCCGCCGTGGAACGCCCAATGCCAGAGGCCGCGCCGGTAACCAGCGCGGCCTTCCCTTTCAAACCAGACATTTACTCCGTCTTTCCGGGCGCTTCCTTGGCCTCAAAGTAGCTTTGCCGCGACTCAAGGATTGTCTTCCGCGCTTCCTTCGGCCCGCCCCAACCTTCCATCACAGTCCGCTTGCCCTCAAGCTCCTTATAAATCGTGAAGAAGTGCTCAATCTCGCGCCGGGTGTGCGGAAACACCTGGTCAATCGTGTGAATCTGCTCGTACCGCGGGTTCCGCGTCGGCACGGCCAGAATCTTCTGGTCGCGCTCCGCGCTGTCGATCATGTTCAGGATCCCCACCGGACGCACATACATCATGCAGCCCGTAATACTCGGCTGCGACACCAATACCAGAATGTCCAACGGGTCATGGTCTTCCGCCAATGTTCCCGGAATGAAGCCGTAATCTCCCGGATAGTGGACCGACGCGTAAAGCGAGCGGTCAAGCCGGAACAACCCGAACTCATGGTCATACTCGTACTTGTTCGCCGAGGCCATCGGGATCTCGACGATCATCCGTACGATTTCCGGCATTTCATCGCCGGGATCAATGTCATAAAGAGACTGCCCAATCATAGCCTTAACAATGTAGCAAATACTCACCCATCTATCGCTACAATTTCCGACCGCTAAGCCGAACAAAAGACGAAACTTCGAATCCCGAGGGGGATATGCAAAAAAAAATGACAGGGGTATTGCAACCCCTCGGGATTCCACGTAAGATCGTTCTGTACTGGGGTGGCCTAAAGTGGCTTCTTTTCCCAAACAACAGGATTTCTAGAGTGGCAGAACACCCCCATACCGGTGATACAGCCCCATTGGGGTACTACACCTGTTCTGTCGACGCCAAAGGCCGACTGAAGGTCCCGGCAGATTTCCTGGTTTACATGCGTTCATTGGGCGCACAGTTCTTTCTCACGTCTTACGACGAACTCGATATTCAAATCTATACCCGAGATGCGTTCTTGAAGCAATGCGAATTCCTCGAAGATTTGGCACTCAAGCCCGATTTTCAGGATGACGCCGAAGATACCCTCTTCCGCATGCGCGATCTCGGCGCGGATGTCTCGCCAGACCCGGAAGGCCGAATCCTCCTCCCCCCAGTACTTCGGCAGCGGCTCTCGCTCACCGAGCTGCCTTCCCAGTGTCACATCGGCAAGGACCGCGACCATTTGGTTGTCATGACGGCGGAGCGCTATCAATCGCTTCGCACGAAAGCAAGCCAGTCCAATCCAGTCGACACCGCCAAGCGGATGCGCCAGATTGGGTTGCGTTAGTCGGGCAATGGCACACTTCCCGGTGATGTCCGCGGAGGTGATCGAGTATCTGGCGATCCGCGGCAACAGCCGGGTCGCTGATTTGACTGCCGGTCTTGGAGGGCATTCCAAACAAATTGCTGCCCGCCTCGATACCGGGGTCCTGGTGATGAATGATCGGGACGGCGAGAGTCTTGCCGAGGCGGTCGTGAACACGAGCGAATTTTCCGCTCGCATCCGGCCCACCAAGGGAGTCTTCTCCACCTTCCCCCAAAGGTTTCAGGAAATGGGCATCCGGCGATTAGACGCTTTGCTGGTTGACCTCGGCGTCAGCATGAAACAGCTGACCGAGGCCGATCGCGGCTTCTCTTTTCGTCTCGATGGTCCGCTCGACATGCGTATGTCGCGCGATTCCGAAGAGGATCTGACGGCGGGGGACGTGGTCAACACGTTCTCCGAAAAAGAACTCGCCGACATCATCTACGAGTACGGCGAAGAATGGAGGTCGCGGGCAATTGCCAGAGCAGTGGTCCGGGCCAGGCCCATTTCGACGACCAGGCAGCTTGCCCAGCTAGCTGGTCATGGGGCCGGTGCCCGGGACACAAAAATCTCCCCGGCAACCAAGACCTTTATGGCCTTGCGCCTCTACGTCAATCGCGAGTTTGAAGAATTAAAGGCTTTGCTTGAAGCGCTCCCAAGCCTCATGGCTGAAGGCGCAAGAGTGGTGGCGCTCACCTTCCACAGTTCCGAAGACCGGATTGTGAAGCAGCGCTTCCAGGAGTTTCAACGTGCCGGCCAGGCAAAAATCCTGACCAAGCACGTGGTGAAACCAACAGACGAAGAAACGAGAATCAACCCTGCCTCGCGCAGCGCGAAGCTCAGGGCTCTCGAGTGGTTGGCAGTACCGCAGTAAGTGGAGCAGTAACAGGAGAATTTTATGTCCGCCTTGGCTTACGAACTAAAAAACGATCAAAACCAGAGCACCTCGCGGCGTCCCCAGCGCGTCAATGCTGCCGCTCGTTCACGCCACAGCCACGCCACGGCCCGTAAGCTCCCCGCCTTCCCCGGCGAAGAGCTCTACTTCGAAGCCAAAGCCATCGACAACTCCATGGTCGTCCGCGCCGACGATCCCGCCCAGCACAAGTCCTCCTGGCGTGTTGCCGGAGCAGTGATCACGGGCGCTCTCATCTTTACCGGCCTCCTCCTGCCCGGCGCCTACCGCATGGTCGCCGGCATGCAAGTCCATCAGCTTCGCGACGAACAGGACCAGCTTCGCCGCGAAATCGCCGAGCTCCGCGCTCTCGAAGCGCGCCACACCAATTTGAAAAAGCTTGAAGAAGTGGCTAAGAGCCAGGATCTGATCGATCCTGCGCCCTCGATGGTGCAGCATCTCACTCCCAAAGGTTCTTACGCCATGAACGGTCTCCCCTCCGGCAAGTAGAAGGCATTCGGTGCTCAAACATTGAGTGCCTTCTACTTGATTTTTTGAACGAGAGAGAGATTCCAAGAGGAGCAGCGAATGGTACAACCAATCCACCCAGCAGTCGAGCGTCGCGCACGCTGGCTGTTGCGTCTCCTCATTCTCTGGGGCATTGCGGTCTCGGCCAAGCTCTTCTATATCCAAATCGTCAAACACGATTTCTATGCGGAACTGGCCGATCAGCAACAAACCCGCCTCGTTGAAATCCCGGCCCATCGCGGCACCATCTACGATCGCAACGGCCACGTTCTCGCCATCAGCATCCCGGTTGAAACCCTCGTGGTCAATCCAGCCAAACTGCCGAATGTTGAAATCGCCGCCGCGCTTCTATCTGAAATCCTCAGCCTCAACCAACAAGACTTACTCAGCGAGCTACAGAAGAAGGTAGCTGAGAAGCGCGGTTACTACAAAGTCGCCGAGCGTCTCACCCAGGATCAGGTCAAGCGCCTCAAGAGTCTCCACTTGGGATGGATTCAATTTGAATCCTCCTCAATGCGCGTCTATCCGAACGACCAGCTTGCCGCTCACATCCTCGGCGGCGTCGACTTCGAAAAACATGGCAACGGCGGCATCGAACAGGGCCACGAAGACGATCTCTCCGGCCGTCCCGGCTACGCCAGCATGGTCACCGATGTCCGGC
This sequence comes from Acidobacteriota bacterium, assembly GCA_016870995.1. Taxonomy (GTDB): domain Bacteria; phylum Acidobacteriota; class Terriglobia; order Bryobacterales; family Bryobacteraceae; genus Bryobacter. The sequence goes on along the minus strand of VFZU01000003.1, from coordinate 46,894 downwards.
ATCGCGGCTTCGAAAGCAATGTCGAAGTCGAGCCTGTCCCGGGCAACGACGTCCACCTCACCATCGACTACCGAGTTCAATACGAACTCGAAAAGCTCCTGGCCGAATCCGTCGTCGCCAACCACTGCTGGACGGGGCGCGGCATGATCATGGACCCGAACACCGGCGAGATCATCGCCATGGCCAGCTACCCGACCTATAACCCCAACGACAAAACGGCCAATCTCGAAGTTCGGCAAAACCTCGCCACCCAGAGCGCCATCGAACCCGGCTCGGTCTTCAAAGTCTTCACACTCGCCGGGGCCATTCAAGAGAAAACGGTGAAGCCCACCACCGGCTTCCATTGCGGCAACGGCCGCTTTAACCTGTTCGGCCGCGTCATTCACGACAGCACAAAGAATGGTTACGGCTACCTTAGCGTCGATGACATTCTCGCCAAATCCAGCAACATCGGCGCGATCCAGGTCGGCCTCACTCTTGGCGACAAACGCCTCTTTGACTACATCCGGCTCTTCGGCTTCGGTTCCCGAACCGATCTGCCTCTCCCCGGCGAATCTACGGGCCGCGTCCTCCGCCTGTCCAAATGGTCCAAGAGCTCCATCGGCTCGGTCGCCATGGGCCACGAGGTCATGACCACTACGGCTCAATTGGGCCAGGCCGTCTCTGTCATCGCCAACGGCGGCAAGCTCATCAAACCCCGGCTTGTCTCGAATGTCTCCATGCCGGGGACTAACGGCTTGCAACTTCGCCGCACCAGTTACGAATCGGTTCCCGATCAGGAACCCAAACAAATTCTTTCCCCGGAAACCATCGTCCAGATGCGCAAGATGATGGAACACGTCGTCCTCGCGGGCACAGGCAAAACTGCAAAAATCCCCGGCTACTCTGTCGGCGGTAAGACCGGTTCCGCCCAGATTTACGACCCCAAGAGCAAACAGTACCTGCACAAGTATCACGCCTCCTTCATGGGCTTCACGCCAGTCAACAATCCGCGCCTCGTAACAGTCATCACCCTGAATGGGTCTCACTTGTATGGAGGCGTGGTCGCCGCTCCGGTCTTCCGGGATGCAACCTCCGCCGCGCTGCGCATCTTGAACATCCCCAAAGATCTGCCCGACGAACCTTCCGCCATGCCAGTTACTGAAGTCGCGGTAAGTGACGCTTCCTTCCCGCTCCTAAGTGAGGAAAAACCTGTGGAAGAAGTGGAAAACCTCGATGACACTACCACTAAGGCAAGTCTTGTTACTCCAAATTTCATGGGCATGACGCTCCGCGCTGTTCTTGAACAGGCTGGCGACAAAGGCCTTCGCATCGACCCTTCTGGCAGTGGCCTCGTCCGCGCTCAATCTCCTGAGCCCGGCCAACCCATTGCTTACAGACAAAAAATCAAACTGCGCCTTGGGCGCTGAGGAATCGAACCTGAATTGAACCTGACACCAAAGACGATTGACGAACTGCTCCAGGGCCTGGCGCTTGCAGCCACACCTGCGCCCAGCCTTGTCACTCGTCTTGTCTCCAGCGTTCATTTCGATTCGCGCCGCATCACGAACGGCGGTCTGTTCTTTACCTTCGCCGGAGCCAACTTCGACGGACGTAACTTCGCCGCACAAGCACTTGCCGCTGGGGCCGTCGCCATCGTTGGTGAACTCCCGGCTCTACCTGGCCTTGAGGATTCCTGGATTGAAGTACGTGAGGCCCGCAAGGCTCTCGCCACCATTGCCAGCCGTCTTTACAACAACCCCACGCTCAAAGACATTGCTCTGTTTGGCGTCACCGGAACCAACGGCAAAACCACGACGGCATACTTGCTCGCATCGATCCTTAACGCCGCCGGTCACAACACAGGCCTGTTCGGCACCATCGAGTACCGCATCGGCCAGCGCATACTCCCCAGTGTCAACACGACGCCCGAAAGCATCGAGTTGTACGAACACTTTGCCGAATTGATGACCACCGCCAATCCTGCTGCCGCGATGGAAGTCTCTTCTCATGCTCTGGCGCTTGGCCGAGTTTGGGGAATGCACTTCCGTGCCGCCATCTGGACCAACCTCACCCGCGACCATCTCGACTTTCACGGCGACATGGAATCCTACTTCGCCGCCAAGTGCGAACTCTTCCGCGGCCAGGATACGGCTCCTCCTGAAGTTGCCGCCATTAACTTCGATGACGCTTATGGCCCGCAGGTCCCTGTCTCGCCAGAGTCTCGCCTCTGGTCATTCGCCCTTCGGCCTTCCTCGCCTCCTACCACCATCCGCGCCGTCAACATCCGGCCCGGCTTCGATGGCGTGGCTTTTGATCTTATAACTCCCCTCGGCGAGCGTCGAATTCAATCCCGCATGCTCGGCGAGATCAACGTCTCGAACATGCTGGCCGCAGCCGCAGCGACTCTGGGCGCCGGCATCCCGCTCGACACCGTCAAAATGGGGCTGGAGAACTGCCTCAGCGTGCCGGGCCGCTTCGAACGCGTCGACGCCGGACAACCATTTCTCACCATCGTCGACTACAGCCATACCGACGATGCCATCAGCAACGCGATCCGCGTCGCGCGCGAACTCAACCCCTCCCGGGTGATCACTCTGTTTGGCTGCGGTGGCGATCGCGATCGCTCCAAGCGACCGCTCATGGGCGCAGCCGCTGCTGAGGCCAGCGACTATGTCGTTCTCACCAGCGACAACCCGCGTACCGAAGATCCCATCGCGATCATGAACGATGCTCTCGTTGGCCTGCGCCGCTTCGACACACCACACACCATCGAGCCTGATCGCGAAAAAGCGATTTACAAAGCCCTCTCCATGGCCCGCCCTCGCGACATCGTCATCCTCGCCGGCAAAGGCCATGAAGACTATCAGATCATCGGCAAAACAAAGCACCCCTTCGACGACCGTGTCATTGCCCAGAAGTCCCTCGCCTCTCTTGGCTACGAACGCGAGGTGCACGCATGAAGCTCGAAATCCTGAACCAAATCGTAACGGGCTACGCGATCGATTCGCGTGAAGTCAAACCCGGCGATCTCTTTATCGCCTTCCCCGGCGAGCAGGTCGACGGTCACGACTATGTCGCCACAGCCTTTGAAAAAGGTGCCGCCGTCGCGCTGGTCGAACGCCTCGTGCCCAATGCCAAAGGCCCTCAGATGGTCGTACTCAATACACTTGCCGCACTGCAAGACCTGGCCGCCAATGCCCGCAAGCAATGGGGCAAAACCGTTGTCGGTATCACGGGCAGCGCCGGCAAGACATCCACCAAAGAGAATGTCGCCGCATTACTCAACGTCGCACTGCCCACCAGCAAGACGACGGGCAACTTCAACAATCACATTGGCCTGCCGCTGTCGATCCTCCGTATCGACGACGCCTCTCAGGCTGCCATTCTTGAGATGGGCATGAACCATTCGGGCGAGATCAAAAGACTCTGCGAAATCGCCGCCCCTGAGATCGGCGTAGTCACAAACGTCGGCCACGCCCACATCGAAAACTTCGACGCCATCGAAGGCATCGCCGCCGCCAAGCGAGAACTCATCGAGGCCCTTCCGGCGACAGGCACGGCCATCCTTAACGCTGACGATGCTCGCGTCGCCGCCTTCGCCCGAAACACTGCGGCCCGCGTCGAAACCTTTGGCCTCTCGGAAGCTGCCAAAACGCGCGCCACCAACATTTCTTACAACACAGAAGGTGCGAGTTTCACAATCGACTCGCAACCCTTCCACTCCAAAGTGCCAGGCCGCATTGGAGTACTCAACATTTCCGCTGGCGTCGCTGTCGCCCGCCTCTGGGGTGTCCCCCTCAGGCAGCTCAGCGAGGCCGCCCATTCGATCGAACTGCCCAAGATGCGTACCGAAAAACTCGAACATCTCGGCATGACGATCTGGAACGATTGCTACAACTCCAACCCGGACGCCGCAAGGGCGATGCTCGATCTCGTGCGCGATACCGCGCCGGGCCGCCGCATTGCGGTTCTGGGGGAGATGCGCGAACTTGGCCACTGGGCCGAGCCTCTTCACTCTGCATTAGGTCTCTATGCGGTGGAGAGTGGTTTTTCTGTGCTACTTGGGATACGCGGCGCGGCTCGATTCACGATCGAGTCAGCAATGAAAGCTGGTCTGTCAGCACGCGCCGCGTGCTTTTTCGAAGATCCCTCAGAAGCCGGAGAAGCGCTAAAGCAAATCGCCTCACCTGGCGACACGATTTTGTTTAAGGGTTCGCGCGGCACTCGCGTCGAACTCGCTTTAGAGAGGTTCCTCGCCTAGTTCCATGCTCTACTGGCTCCTCTTTGAAAAGCTACAACCCGTTTTCGGCCCCTTTCGACTCTTCGGCTATGTCACCTTTCGCACTGCCTTTGCGTTGATCACAGCCTTACTCATCTCCCTTTTCCTGGGTCCCTGGATGATCCGCAAGCTTCGCGCGATGTCGATCAGCCAGTTCATCCGCGAAGACGGTCCGCAATCTCATCAAACCAAAGCTGGCACGCCCACAATGGGTGGCGTTCTCATTGTGATTTCGATCCTCGTCCCAACTCTCTTGTGGGCCAATCTGCGCAACGTCTATGTCTGGATCGCAATGGGTAGCCTGGTAGGCTTCGGCGCCATCGGCTTTTATGATGATTACTTCAAGCTGAAGAAAATGCGCAACCTCGGCTTGACCGCCCGCCAAAAGTTCGCGCTTCAGGTTCTTGTCGCAATGGCAATTGGCTTCGTTCTGCTGCTGCTCAATGCCAAGGGTCAGTACACCACTGCCATGAATGTGCCCTTCTTCAAGAGCTTTCGGCCCGATCTGCTCATTGACAGCCTGGCAAAAAACCCTTGGACGTTCCCGCTCGCCTTCGCGCCTTTTTACTTCTTCATGATCCTGGTGCTGGTCGGCTCAAGTAACGCCGTCAACTTAACCGACGGCCTAGACGGGCTCGCCATTGGCCTCATGATCATCGCCTCTTCCGCGATGACGGCTCTCTGCTACCTTTCCGGCCATCGGGAATTTGCCACTTATCTTGAGCTCCAGCGCGTCCCCGGCTCAAGCGAACTCACCATTTTTTGCGCCACCATGATCGGCGCCTCGTTGGGATTTCTTTGGTACAACGCACACCCGGCTGAAGTATTCATGGGCGATGTCGGCTCACTCGCCTTGGGCGGCAGCATGGGTACGGTTGCGGTACTGATCAAGCAGGAACTCCTGCTTCCCTTCATCGGCGGAGTCTATGTCATCGAGCTTTTGAGCGTCGTCCTCCAGGTCGGCAGCTACAAGATCCGTGGCAAGCGCATCTTCAAGATGGCTCCGATCCATCATCATTTCGAATTGCTCGGCTGGAAAGAATCCAAAGTGATCGCACGCTTCTGGATCGCCGGCCTCATCATGGCTCTCTTTGCGCTGGCCACGCTCAAGCTCAGGTAATTTTTGATGCGCTTCTCCGGTCAACAGGTATTGGTTCTCGGCCTCGCCAAAAGCGGCGTGGGCGCGATCCACTTACTGCGCTCGGCCGGCGCCAAAGTCACTGGTTCTGACAGTCGAAAACTCACCGACTTACCCGATATGCAAAAGTTGGTGGAAAATTCGGAAATCTCATTTACTCCAGATCGGGAAACCTCTCTAGATCACATCGACAGCATCATCGTCTCTCCCGGCGTCCCACTCACACACGCAATCATTCAAGCGGCCAAACACCGCGGCATTCCGGTTTACGGCGAAATCGAGCTGGCCTGCGAGTATTTGCGCGGCCCGATCCTCGGCATTACGGGATCCAACGGCAAAACAACAACCACAGCGATGGTCGGCCACATTCTCAAAGCTGCCGGCGTCCCTTGCCAGGTCGGTGGCAACATCGGTTTCGCGGCTACAGACATGATTGCCACGGCAACATTTCTGCAATGGAATGTTCTGGAGCTTTCGAGCTTCCAGCTTGAGACCATCGATCGCTTCCATCCACAAATCGCCTCTGTATTGAACGTCACGCCCAACCACCTCGACCGGCACGGCACCCTTGACCTCTATGCCGCCGCTAAGGGAAATATTTTTCAAAATCAACGTTCTGGCGACTGGGCCGTGCTGAACGCCGCCAACTCAATCAGTTCTGGCTACACCACCGCCGCCCGCGTGGCCCGCTTCGGCGGCGACGCCGCCAATGTAAACGGCGGCAACATCGAACTCTTCGGCAAGACCTTGATGCCGATATCGGCAGTCCAACTGCCTGGCCAACACAATCTCGAAAATGTCATGGCGGCAGCGACCATGGCTTCGCTCGCTGGGGCCTCTCACCAGGCCATCGCCGAATCCGTCGCTACCTTTAATGGCGTCCGCCATCGGCTTGAGTTTATCCGCGAGTTCCGCGGTGTTCGCTTTTATAACGACTCAAAGGCTACCAGCGTCGACGCCACTCTGAAAGCCGTCGAGGCCCTCTCTGGCCCTCTCTGGGTGATCCTCGGCGGACTCGACAAAGGTGGCAGCTATATGCCGCTCGCAGGCCCTCTCAAGCAGAAGGCCAAGTCAGCTTTGTTGATCGGCAGCGCCGCGCCCATCATCGAGAAAGAGCTTTCGGCCCACGTCTCTCTCGACAATTGCGGCACCCTCGAAACGGCAATCCATTCCGCCGTAAATCAGGCCCAGCCTGGCGACACGGTCCTGCTCGCCCCGGCCTGCGCCAGCTACGACCAGTTCAAAAGCTACGAACACCGTGGCGACATGTTCCGCCAGCTTGTGGAGGCACTCTAATGGCACGCAAACTCACCGATTGGACACTCTTCTTTACTGTCCTGATGATGACCTGCTTTGGCCTCATCATGGTCTACTCCGCAACGTCCATCACGAGCGCCATCCGTGGCGGCAACATGGAAGAACCCTTCCTGCGCCAACTCGCTGCCGCAGTCGTTTCCTTCATCATCCTCATGTACCTCAAGCGGCAGAACTACCTGTTGCTCAAGGATCCCGTCTGGGCTTTCATTCCGCTCGGCCTCGTCATTGCCATGCTGCCCATCGCCTACTTCATGGATGGCCGCGCCCACCGCTGGATTCGACTTGCATTCTTCCAGTTGCAACCTTCCGAGTTCGCAAAACCAGCACTCATCGTGTTTGTGGCCTACTTCCTCACGCGCCGTCTTCCAGCCATCAACAGTAGATACACTCTGCTTCCCGCTGCGATGACGCTCCTGGTTCTCGCTGGCGTTGTGCTCGTCTCAGACCTTGGTACTTCGATCGCGCTGGTGGTTCCAGTCATCGCGCTGCTTTATGTCGCCGGTATCCGCACCCGCTATCTGGCCGGAGCCGCTGTCCTTGCAGGACTGATCTTAGTCGGTGGCATCGTCTCCAAGCCTTACCGCATGTCGCGCGTCGTCCAATTCATCGATCCCAACTACGAACTCATCCCGAAGATCGATCCCAACGGCCACATCAAGGCTTACATTGGCAACTCAAACACAACCCGCGACCCGGGCTATCAGATCCGCCAGGCCAAAATTGCCATCGGCTCAGGCGGAGCGCTCGGCCTCGGTATGATGCAGGGTCGCCAAAAGCTGCTCTATCTTCCTGAAGCTCACACCGATTGCATCTACGCCGTCATCGGCGAAGAGCTGGGCCTTTGGGGCGCCTCGGCTTTGATTGGCGGTTACTTCCTCATCTTCTGGCGCGGCTTCCGTCTCTTCTGGCTCGCCAAGGAAGACTTCGGTCGCTTTCTGGCACTCGGCATCAGCATCTCGTTGCTGGTCCAGGCCCTGATCAACATGAGTGTGGTGCTCGATATGGGCCCCGCCAAAGGGATCCCGTTGCCCCTCATCAGCTACGGTGGCAGCTCACTGATGAGCTCTCTGATCTCACTCGGCATCCTGATGAGTGTTAGCGAGGACGCCCAGTGGCTGGAAAGTGCTTCCTGATGGCCGGCGGCGGAACGGGTGGTCATGTCATGCCTCTGCTTGCAGTGGCAGACAAACTACGTGAGCAAGGCCATGAACCTCGCTTCATTGGCACACAAACTGGCTTTGAAGCCCGGCTCGTACCCGAACGTAAATTCCCCCTCGACTTCATCGAGATCGGCGGCTTCATTGGCCTGGGTCTCGCCCGCAAGGCCAAGCTGCTCTATCAACTTCCCTTGAGCATTTTCAAGTGCCTCAACTGGATCCGACGGCACAAGCCAGTTGCCTGTTTTAGTCTTGGCGGCTATGTGGCAGCCCCGCCCGTTGTTGCCAGTATCGTTGCGGGAGTTCCACTCGTCGTGATGGAGCCAAACGCCATGCCCGGCATGGTGAACCGCTGGATGAGCCGCTTTGCGAAGAAAGCTCTGGTCTCGTTTCCGCAAGCTTTCAGTTACTTCCCGCAAGGCACAGTTGAACTCACCGGGCTACCCGTCCGAGAAGCGTTCTTCGAGATCCCGCCAAAGCCCTTCAATGGCGAACTCACTCTGCTCATCACTGGCGGTAGCCAAGGCTCGCAGACCCTGAATCGCGCCGTGCGTGAACTTTGGCCTCTCCTCAATGGACTCCCCGTCAAATTGATCCATCAGTGCGGCAAGCGCGAAGCGGAACAGCTCAGCCAGGAATTCACCCAGACTTGCCTCAAGGGCCAGGTCTCGGCCTTCATCTCCGATATACCCGCTGCTTTTGCTGAAGCAGATCTCGTGCTGTGTCGAGCAGGTGCTGGCACGGTGAGCGAACTCGCTGCCGCCGGTCGGCCTGCCATCCTTGTGCCTTTCCCCTTCGCTGCAGATGACCACCAGGCGAAAAACGCAGAGGCTGTAGTTGCCGCAGGCGCAGGCCTGATGTATCGCGACAAAGACTTAATCGGCAAGGTTCTTTACGACACCTTGAAAGATTTTCTCGACCAGCCCGGCAAGCTGGCCGCCATGGCCGCCCGTTCACGCAGCCTCCAGAAGCCCGGCGCGGCAGGCCGCGCGGCTGATATCCTGATGGAAGCCATGAAAACGTAAAATGGCAAAAATGTATTTTCGTAAGCAGCACTTTCACTTCGTCGGCATCGGTGGTATCGGCATGAGCGGTATCGCCGACGTGTTGCTTACGCTTGGCCATCGCGTCTCCGGTTCTGACCTTCGTTCGACGCCGATTACCGAACGACTCGCCTCGCTCGGAGCCTCTACTTATGTTGGCCATCAGGCCTCAAATGTGGGCCCTGATGTAACCGCGCTAGTGGTGACATCGGCTGTCGATGAGACCAACGCCGAGATTCAGGAAGCGCGCCGCCGCAAGGTGCCAGTCATTCCGCGTGGCGAACTGCTGGCTGAACTGATGCGGCTCAAATACGGCATCGCGATCGGCGGTAGCCACGGCAAAACTACTACAACCTCGATGGCTGCGACCATCCTTTCGAGCGGTGGCCTTGACCCAACAGTCGTTGTCGGCGGACGCGTGAGCACCATGGGCGGATCGAACGCCCGCGTGGGCCAGAGCGATCTGCTGGTTGTCGAAAGCGACGAATCTGATGGCAGCTTTCTCAAGCTCGCCCCCATCATCGCCGTCGTCACCAACATCGACCGCGAGCACCTCGACTATTACAAGACCTTCGAGCGTGTACTCTCCAGCTTCACCGACTTCGTCAACCGCGTGCCCTTTTACGGTGCGTCAATCCTCTGCATCGACGACGAGAACGTGCAGCGCATCATGCCGGATATCCGCCGCCGAGTTGTGACCTATGGCACCACTCCACAAGCAGATCTGATGATCCGCAACATCGAAATGGCTCCGGCCTCCACCTCGTTCGAGATCCGCGACCTGGGGCGGTTCGAGGTGCATGTCACTGGCGCGCATAATGTCTTGAATGCCACAGCCGCCATCGCCGTTTCACTCGAGCTTGGGCTGGATGCTTCCGCGATCGCGACGGGCCTCGCCGCCTTCCGTGGAGTCGACCGCAGGTTCCAATTCAAAGGGGAAGGCGCAGGCGTTACCGTGATCGACGACTACGGCCACCATCCGACCGAAGTCCGCGCCACACTAAACGCGGCCCGGCAGCGTCAATTCAGCAAGATCCACGTTCTGTTTCAACCTCATCGCTACACACGAACCCAAATCCTGATGGATGAGTTCGCCCGCGCTTTCTTTGACGCCGATAGCGTCAGCGTTCTCGACATCTATGCAGCCAGCGAAGCCCCGATTGAGGATGTCAATACGCAGGCGCTGATCGGATTGATGCGCGCCTCCGGGCAGCGCGATGTGGAATACGCCCCCAGCCTCGAAGCCGCTGCGCAACAACTCTCGGCCAAGGCCAAGGCTGGCGAAATGATTTTGACCCTCGGCGCCGGCAGCGTCTCCCTGGCCGGCGACCTTATTCTTGCGGAGCTCCGGAAATGAAGAAGGAAGCCACTTCGAAAGTACTTAGCCGGATGGTGATGGGCTGCGGCCTGATCGTCTTGATCGGCGGTGGTGTGCTGCTCGAAGGTCAGGTGGAACGCTACTTCATGCGCGACCCCCGCTTCGCCCTTGAGCGCGCCGCAGACTACGGCGATCCTCCGCCAAATCTCCAGATTGAAGGCCTCAAGCACGCCAGCCGCGACATGGTGCTGAAGGTGTTCGAGGAAGACCTCGGTCGCAGCGTTTTCATGCTGCCTCTCGACAAGCGCCGCCTCGACCTGATCGGCAACCCCTGGATCAAGGACGCTGCGATTGCGCGCCTCTGGCCCAATCGCATCTCGGTACAGATCACCGAACGCAAGCCTGTCGCATTCGTCAAGCGCGAAGGCGGTGCCGACACGACCGTGATTGATAGCGAAGGCGTGTTGATGGAAGCTCCTCCCTCGGCAAGTTTCAGCCTGCCCGTTGTTGCTGGAGTCGGACCAGACGTGGAAGATGAAGCCCGTCGCGTTCGCATGCGCCGTGTCGAGCGCCTCATCAAAGATCTCGGTGATCACATCAAGCAAATCGGCGAAATCGACTCAGCCGACTCCGAGAACCTGCGCGTCATGCAGCCCTTCAAGGGCCGCGCCGTCACATTGATTCTGGGCAACCGGAACTTCAAGATGCGCTACGAGAATTTTCTTTCCATGGCGGACCAATTGATGGAGAAGCTGCCCAACGCCACCACGTTTGACCTGCGTCTTGAAGAGCAGGTCACCGCCGCCGAAGACATTCCAAAGGAGACCCGTTAGTATGTCCGACAAGCGTACCTTTGCAGTTGGCCTCGATGTGGGTAGCGCATGGACCCGCTGCCTTATCGGTGAAGTGGTCGACGGTGGCCTGGAATTCCGTGGCCATGGCATCTTCGAATCGAAAGGTTGGCTCAAGAGCCGCGTCAGCGACCAGCGAGCGATCAGCAAGAACATCCGCTGGGCCGTCCAGATGGCCGAGTGTCAGGCACTCGTCTCGGTCTCGGGAGTAGTCGCCGGCCTCGGCGGCAGCGGTATCGATGGAATGACATCGCGCGGCACCTACGAATTCGGTCGTCCTCGTCAGATCGATACCGGCGATATGACCTACGTCATCAAGCAGGCCGCGGAAGTGAAGCTCGAGCATGACCGCATGATTCTGCAGGTCTGCCCGCAGGATTTCATTATGGATGGCCGCGCGAACATCAGGAACCCCAAGGGCATGTCGGCATCGCGCCTCGAAGCCCACGTTCATCTGGTCACCGCAAGCGAACAAGAACATAGCGTCATCCAGAACTCGATTCACGAGGCCCACATGGCACTCGACGAAAGCGTGTTCGAACCCATCGCCGCCGCTTACTGCGCCACCAACGAAACCGAACGCGAACACGGAATTGGTGTAATCGACATCGGCGCTCACTCGACCGATGTCGCCCTTTACGACGGCGAAGCGCTGGTGGGATGCTTTAGCGTCGGCATTGGCGGTGACCACTTCACGAAGGATCTTGCTTACTACCTCACCAGCGGCCGTGAAGACGCGCAACTGCTGAAGGAAGAATTTGGCTGTGCATTGCTTGGCCTGTCGAGCGGCAACACGATCATCGAAGTGCCGGGCGCGGAAGGCCGCGAGGCGCGCGAGATCTCGCGATGGCAGATCGTCGAGATCCTCGAGGCAAGAGCCGAGCAGCTATTTCAGGTGATTCGTAAGGAAATCGGCCGCCTCGGCATGGACGGCCACTTGCAGGAAGGCGTGGTGCTGACCGGTGGCGGAGCCAAGCTGCCAGGCATGCTCGACATCGCCGAACGAGAATTGAACTGCCCCTCCCGCAACGGACTGCCCGATGCGGTTAACAACTGGCCCGATGAACTGCTGAGTCCGGAGTGGACGACCGTGGCCGGCCTGGCCATGTACGCTGGACGATTGAAACTGCGCCGCGACGGAAAGCGTAGAACGCCGCGACTGCTCAACCTGGTACTTCGCTAAGGAGCTCACGATGGACCTCAAGTTTTCTCTCGAAGATGATTTCTCTCTGAACACCAAGATCAAAGTGATCGGGGTTGGCGGTGGCGGCAGCAATGCCGTGGCACGCATGATGGACTCAGGACTCACCGGCGTCGAGTTTCACATTCTCAACACAGACAAGCAGGCCCTTCAAGCATCCCCGGTGCCGAACAAGCTCGTCATCGGCTCGAAGATTACCAACGGCCTTGGCGCCGGAGCGGACCCTCAGATCGGCCGCAACGCCGCACTCGAAGACACCGACAAGATCATTGAAATCCTCGAAGGCGCTGACATGGTCTTCGTCACCGCCGGCCTGGGCGGCGGCACGGGCACGGGCGCTGCGCCGGTGGTTGCCTCCCTGGCGCGCGAGTTGAATGCCCTCACGGTGGCTGTGGTTACCAAGCCGTTTGAGTTTGAAGGACCGCGCCGCAAGAAGAGCGGTGAACGCGGCCTTAGTGATCTCGCTGCCGCAGTAGATACCGTGATCCCGATTCCGAATGACCGGCTGTTGTCTTTGGTACCGAAGGGAACCAGCTTCTTTGAAGCGTTCCGGATCGCCGACGATGTTCTGCGCCAGGCGGTGCAAGGCATCAGCGACATCATTACAACGCCGGGGCTGATCAATCGTGATTTCTCCGACATCAAGAGCATCATGACGGGTATGGGCTACGCCATGATGGGTACAGCGGCGGCGACCGGCGCGAACGCAGCGCTGCTTGCGGCCGAGCAGGCGATCAGTTGCCCGCTGCTTGAAGAAGGCGGCGTGCGTGGCGCTCGCGGCATTCTCATCAACATTACCGGCTCAAGCCGTTTGGGCCTGCACGAAGTAAACGAGGCCTGTTCGCTGATTCGCAAGGCAGCGAGCTACGAGGATGTGCAGATCAACTTTGGTGTCGTGATGAACGAAGCCATGGGCGAAGAAGTGAAGATCACTGTAATCGCAACTGGCTTCGAGCGCGAAACACTCCCGCAGATCGAGCGTCGCGTGCGACAGGTTGAGGCAATCGTGATTGAGACTCCGCTAGTGATGGCCGCCAGCGCCGGCGTTACCTCGAATGCATTCACCAACTTCGAGCCAGCACCCGTTGTTCTGGAACTAGAGCCGGAGCCGATCATTCTGCAGGAGCCGCCGGCACCTCAAGAGGAAGTGGATGACTTCGAAATGCCCGCATTCCTGAAGCGCGAACGCCGGCTGTTCAACTAGACGATATTCAGAATTCAAGGAACCTCGGGCGAGATCTCTCGCCCGCTGAATACCTTAACAACTGGACATCAAAGCAAATTCGCCCTGCTTGCCTAAGTGATTGGCAGCAGGGCGAATTTAGTTTTCAGATTGAGGGAAACGGAGTCTGACTCAGGCGTCGACGTGGTCAAGGAAGAAGGAGTCGATGGATACCTTGTACTGATTGAGCTGATTATTCAGCCCCTTCATTTCAGCGGGGCTCATCGGCTGATAAGCCTTGGCGATGGCGACGTTCTGCTCGAGGAACTCGACCTTCGGCATACCAAGCACCACGGCGCCCACAGGCTGTGAAAGCGAATAGCGGATCAGGTTGTCGACACTGGTTTTGCCGTTCAGCTTTTCCTGGGCGAAGATCTTCATCGCAGTGACACCCATTTTCTTTTTGAGTGCAACCGGGAGAGCCAGCGCTTCGAAACTATCCGTGGCGGGGTTGCCATCGTTTGCAGCCTGGCCGACGCGCGCGGCGTTGAGGGCAAACTGGGTGACGTTGAAGTCGTGGCGTTCGAGAGCAGTCTTCAGCACTTTCGGGTCGGTGTGGCAGGAGATGCCGACGTTGTGGACGACCTTCTGATCACGCATCTTGTAGAGCATATTCAAGACGCCGTCTTTGGCCTCGATCGCGGCCAGATCCTCTTCGTTATTGAGGGCATGGACATGGACGGTGTTGAAGTGATCGGTCTGGCAGCGCTTGAGCGAGCCTTCAAGAATGCGCTGAGCCGCATCGCCGTTGCGAGCCGGGAGCTTGGTGGCGAGGTAAATATCCTTACGGCGGCCGGCGATGGCCTTGCCGATGCGGGTCTCGCTCAGGCCTGCACCGTAATCGTAGGCGGTATCGAAGTAGTTGATCCCAAGGTCCATTGCCTTGTGTACGACAGCGATAGCGTCGTCCTCGTTCTTGTAGGCGAGATAACGACTGCCGCAACCGAAAGCGACGATGGAAATGCGCTTACCGGTTTGACCGAAAAGGCGCGTAGGCATGGCTGGGGCAGCGGCAAGAGCGGCGGCAGAGGTGCTGATGAAGGTGCGTCGGGTTTGGCTCACGTGAGCAAGTGTAGCACCACATTTCGCTGATGCGGGTGGCGGCGGTGCTCGAACAGATAGATGCCCTGCCACGTACCAAGAGTAAGTTGACCACGGTCAACGGGGATCGTGAGATTGATGCCAGAAAGAACCGTGCGGATGTGGGCGGGCATGTCGTCTGGCCCTTCGAGGGTGTGGCGGAACTGGCGGGGATCTTCGGGGACCAGGCGCTCGAAGTAGTCCTTGATGTCGGCGATAACGTCAGGGTCGTAGTTCTCCTGGATGGTGAGCGAGGCGGAGGTATGACGGCAGAAAAGGGTGAGCAGAGCGGTGGAATCGGTCTGTTCGGCGACCCAGGTGGCGACGCGCGAGGTGATGTCGTAAAGGCCCTTGCCGCGGGTGGAGATGGTGAGTTGGCCGATGTGCTGCAAGGCATCAGAATACACTGAGGGAATGAAGCTCGTCATTGGATTGTTGTGTCTCTCGCTCGGTGCCGCCGAGGTTGTGAAGGAGGCAGACGCGAAAGCGCTGGCGTCGATTGTGTCGTTTCTGGCCAGCGATGCGCTCGAAGGGCGTGATACGCCGTCGGCGGGATTGACGATCGCCTCGGAATACATTGCGAGCGAGTTCCGCAGGGTCGGGCTTGAGGACTCGTTTCAAACAGCCAAGATGTCCTTGCGCAAGGTGAACCGGCAAGGGTTTGAGGTGAGCTTCACGGATGGGGCAAAGACAGTGGCCCTTCCTGTCGACACAGCATTATGGAGCGCGGGTGCGATGGTGGAGCTGAGCGGGGCGGCGGTGAAGAAGCTGACAGCCGCTGAGCTGCGAGATCTGGCGTTGACCGAGGTGGAGCCTGTGGTTGTCATCGAAGGTCCGGGCGGACCCGGAATGCAGCCGGGGTGGATGAAGCTGTCGCAAATTGGAGCCAAGGTGATTGTGCTCGTGGGGATCCCGATGCCGCTGGCGCAGCAGACGATCGAGTTTGAAGATCAGCCGCGGCCGAATGTACTGATGCTGCGCACCGCCGATAAGGATGCAGAGGCGTTCTTGAAGGCAAGCGCGAGCTTGAAGGCAACAATCAAAATTGGCGAGGCATCGAGCAAGGCCGAAGAGGCGCGGAATGTGATCGGGATCCTACGTGGCAGCGACCCGAAGCTGAAGGATGAATACGTGCTGCTGACGGCGCATTACGATCACCTCGGAGTGCGGCCGAACGATGCGGGGGACAAGGTTTACAACGGGGCGAACGACAACGCCAGCGGCGTTGCGAGCATCATCGAAAGCGCAAGGTTGATCGCAGAGCTGAAGCCGAAAAGGAGCGTAATGTTTGTGGCGTTCTTCGGTGAAGAGCGCGGCCTGCTGGGGAGTCGTTATCTGGTGCGGCATCCGATCGTGCCACTGAAGCAGATGGTGGCGAATGTGAACCTGGAGCAGACCGGGCGGACCGACTCGAGCGAAGGGCCGAACGTCGGGATGTTAAACCTGACGGGCTACCACTTCACGACAATCCACAAGCACATGGAAGACGCCGGTAAGGCAACAGACCTAAAGATTGTGAAGCACGAGAAGTTCAGCGACCCTTACTTCCAGGCCAGCGACAATGCGGCCTTCGCTCCCGTAGGCGTGCCTTCGACAACGGTGAGTGTGACCTATGCTTTCCCTGATTATCACCAGAAGGGTGATGAGTGGGAAAAGATCGACTACGCCAACATGGCGAAGGTGACTCGTGCGATCGCGCAGGGGACCTTCTTGATCGCCGATGCGCCGGAGCGGATTGTGTGGAATGCGGAAGAGCCCAAGACGAAGGCGTTTCGCGAGGCAGCAGCAAAGCTTCACTGAAGGTATTGCGCCCACCAGCGCATCTCTTCGTTATAACGGTGCATCGTGTTCCAAGGAGACCAGCCGCCGTGATACTCGCCCGGATAGCGAGCAAAGCGGGCGGGGACGCCGAGCTTCTTGAGGGCGGTGTATAGCTCTTCGGCCTGGGCGATTGGGACGCGCAGATCGGCTTCGCCGTGGACGAAGAGCGTCGGGGTCTTCATGTTCTTGACGTAGGTGATCGGGGAGTACTTGATCATGGTGGCGTTGCCGACTGGCTCCCAGGGGGGGCCGAGGAACTCGGTTTCCTTCGTGCGTGGGATGTCGCCCGTGCCGTAGTTGCTGATCCAGTTCGTGGGTCCGGCACCCGTAATGGCGGCCTTGAATGTGTTGGTGTGGCCGATGATCCAGTTCGTGAGGAAGCCACCGTAGGAGTACCCTGTGACGCCCAAACGCTTGGGGTCGACGCGGTACTTCTTGATGGCTGCATTTACACCGGACATCACGTCAGCCATGTCCTTGTCGCCCCAGCCACCCCAGGTTGCCCAGCGGAACTTCTCGCCGTAACCGGTGGAGGCGCGGGGGTTGGTGTAGAGAACGATGTAGCCCGCCGCGGCCTGGAGTTGATGGAGGAAGCTGAAGGAGCTGGCATATGCGCCGTGGGGGCCGCCGTGGATGTTGAGGATGAGCGGATAGGGGCCGGCATTGGGATCGTAATTGGGTGGGAGTGTGACCCAGCCTTCAATGGGAGTGCCGTCGAGGCTATCGAAGCTCAGGCGTTCCGTCCGGCCAAGCTTCCAACGAGCAGGTTGGGTGGTGATGCGGGTCTCAGCTTTTGGGTTCGCTAGAGTCGCAGAGAGAATTTCGGCTGGAGTGTCGGGGTTGGTGGCGGTGTAGACGATGCGGCCGGAGTCGAGATGGATGTCGAAGGCGTCGAGGAGGCGGTCGCCTTGGGTGACCTGCGTGACGCGTTTTGAAGAGAGTTCGAGTTGGTAGAGGTGGCCGGTACCTCGGAGATTGGCTTCGAAGAAGATACTCTTGCCGTCCCGGCTGAAGACGGGCGCGCCGGGCAGATCATCCCAATTTGCTGTGAGGTTGGTGAGAGGGCCGCCGGCGGCGGGGACGGAGTAGAGATCGAGGGGGCTGCCTTGGGTTCGTTTGTTCGCGAGGATCAGGTTGAGGCTCTCTTCTCGGAGGAAGACGATGGACTTGCCGTCCGGGGACCAGGCTGGACGGCTGTGGTTGTGATTGTCGTCGGTGAGGCGAGTGAATTTCCCATCGAGGTTGATCGTGAAGAGGTCGGCGCGTTCGTAGGTGCGTTCTTCGCGCTGATGGGTGTTGGCGACAAAGGCGATCGATTTGCTGTCGGGTGACCAGGCGAGTTGCTCGACGTTAACGTTGAGGCTGGTGAGCTTGCGCGCTTCCCCGCCCTGGCGCGGGAGGATGTATAGCTCCAAGGCTGGATGGGTTTGGGGATTGGGAAGATAGCCACGGCCATCGAAGCGGAAGTTCATCCAGTCGTAAACGCGGCCCTTGAAGCGCTGCTCCATGAGGCGGTCGGCCTCGGCTTGCTCGATGGCGGGGACGGCTGGATCCTGGCGTTTGGTGAAGGCGATCCATTGATGGTCGGGGCTGAAAGTGGGTGAGCCCGCGAGGCCAGGGATTTCGAAGGGTTGCCCGTCGAGATCGCTTGTATTGAGGAACCAGGTGCGTCCGCCAGCGGAGTAGTAGAGTAACTTGCCGTCGGGAGACCATTGAGGACTTGCGGCGCTGGCCTTGATCTGCGTGAGGCAGCGGGAATCGATGCAGAGGTCGTTGTGGCGGCGGTTCTCGGATTCGATGATGCGGGTCTTGAGGTAGGCGACCTGCTTGCCGTCAGGGGACAGAGCTGGCGAGGAGACGGTTTCGACCTTGTAGTAATCGGCAAGGACGATTGGGTTCGTTTGTGCGAGGACCGAGACCAGGATCAAGAGTTGCATTTTTAGCCTTTATACCAGTCGATGACTTTGCGGGCGGCGGCGGGACCAATGGAGGCCGAGAGGGCCTCGATGGGAGTGGATTTGACTTGCTCGGGGCTGCCGAATTCTTTGAGGAGCTTGCGCATGGTGATCTTGCCAATGCCGGGGATCTGTTCGAGTTCGCTGGTGAGGCGGCTCTGGTTGCGGCGGGTGCGATGGAAGGTGACCGCGAAACGGTGGGCTTCGTCGCGGATGGTCTGGATCAGATGGAGGACCGGGTTGTGGCGCTCAAGGATGGCGGGTTCGTCCTCCTGCCCGTAAACGTAGATGATTTCTTCACGCTTGGCGATTGAGGCCAGAGGTTGATTGATGATGCCGATGGCTTCGAGCGCTTCGGCTGCGGCGTGGAGTTGACCGAGGCCGCCGTCGATGAGGACCAGGCCGGGAAATGGTTGGTTCTCTTCTTTGAGCCGCGAGTAGCGGCGAGTGACAACTTCACGCATTGAGGCGAAGTCGTCGTTGCCGACGACGGTCTTGATGATGAACTTGCGGTAGTCGGACTTCTTCATGCGGCCGTCTTCCCAGACGACCATCGAGGCGACTTTGTCGGTGCCCTGGATGTGGGAGATGTCGAAGCACTCGATGCGATTGGGAGCATCCTCGAGATTGATGGCGTCTTTGAGGGCGTCCTTGATCGCGTTCGATGAGGGCCGGAGGACGCGGAAGCGCTGCTCGAAGCTGTGGCGGGCGTTGGTTTCAACCAGGCCGAGCATGGCTTTCTTGTCGCCGCGCTGAGGCGTATTGATGACACACTTGCGGCCGCGCTTCTCGGTGAGGAGCTCTTCGAGAATGTCTCGATCTTCGAACTCGATGGGAACGTGGATGTAGCCGGGGATGTGTTGTTGATTCAGGTAGACCTGGATCAGCACCTGCTGGAAGAACTCGCTGGGGTCGAAGTGGTGCTGGTCTTCCCAATACAGCTCGCGGCGATCGACGATGCGGCCGCGACGGAGGTGAAAGAGATTGACGGCGACGAGTGGGGGCTCGGCGTAGAAGGCAAAGATATCGGTGTCGTCGCCTTCGGCGGCAGCGACTTTCTGGCGCTGCTCCATTTCAGCGACGGTGGTGATTAGGTCGCGCAGATTGGCGGCGCGCTCGAACTCAAGATTTTCGGCGGCATCATTCATGCGGACTTCGAGGTCGCGCGTGAGGTCTTTGAGCTTGCCGTCGAGAAAGCGGCGGACATCGCTGACGGAGCTTTGGTAGGTATCAATGGTGACGAGGCCATCGACACAAGGGCCGTGGCAGCGACCGATGTGATATTCGAGGCAGGCGTGAGAATGAGTTCGATTGAAATCGACCTTGCAGCCGGGAATTTTGAAATGGCGGTGGATGAAATTGACGAGGCGGTGGGCGAGGTTGCCGGGGAAGTAGGGACCAAAGTAGGAAGCGCCGTCTTTGCGGAGGCGGCGGGTAACGAAGACTCGGGGGAATTTCTCGGCAGTGACCTTGATGTAGGGGTAGGTCTTGTCGTCGCGCAGCAGGACGTTGAAGCGGGGCTTGTGCTGTTTGATGAGATTGTTTTCGAGGCCGAGGGCTTCTTTCTCGTTGTCGACGAGGATGTAGGTGATGTCGCGAGCCTCGAGGACCATGGTGCCGTTTTTGGCTTCGTTTAAACGATCGTCGTTGAAGTAGCTGCGGACGCGGGCGCGGAGGTTCTTGGCCTTGCCGACGTAGATGACATCATTGACAGCATCGCGCCAGAGATAGACGCCGGGGCCGGTGGGGAATTGGGTGACCTTTTCCCTAAGGGTGTCGAGCCAATTCATTGGGAGATTACAATCTAATTGTGGCATGGCATTTTCGATTGGCTTTGTTTTGTTTGGCGGCCTGGTGTTTGCCGGGACAAGTGAAGCCGCCGGTGATTGTGGAGCCGCCGGAAGAAGACGAGACGCTGATCAAGGAGAAGAAGGACTACGAGTTCAATCCGATCCAGGCGCAGCAGGAAGTCAAGGTCGGCCGTTATTACATGAAGAGGGGCAGCTACCGGGCCGCCGGTGGGCGGTTTCTTGAAGCCACGCTGTGGGACCCGACTTCGGCAGACGCGTTTTACGAACTTGGTAAGGCACGAGAGCGAGCCGGGAACCCAAAGGGGATGAAAGAAGCGTGGGCCAAGTTTCTCGAACTGGCGCCCGAGGACAAGCGGGCGGGCGAGATCAAGAAGAAGTTGGCAGCAAAGTAGGGTTGCGGTGACGCCACTGCCGCTGGATCGCGGCAATGAGGTTGCGAGTGCCTTTTGCGGTATCGGGGAACAAGTCGATGTATTGAATTTCGCGGGCGATGCGAGCAGGCACGGTATTCATCGAAGCGAACCGGGATAATGAACGTGTCTTCGAGCGGTAGCCGCCGAGCAATATCGAGAGCGTAGCGGATTTCGGCCTGGAAGCCGCCGCGCTTGAGTACCGAATTGCTGGACATACAGGCGACGAAGAAATCGCTGGCCTCGATGGCAGCCTCGATCAGGCGGGGCCAATTCTGACCTGCTTTCAAGTTGCGACGATCGAGCCAGGGATTGAGACCGGCAGCGGCGAGGGCGTCGTAGAGTGCCTGGGCCTGCTTGCGATCTTCGGCGGCATAGCTGATGAAGACTCTGGGAGCATGCATGGCAACAAACTCGAAGCCACCGTCTGACTGCGGATGAAACGTGCCGAAGCCCTCAATCTCGACGGGCTTGCCACGTTTGAGGCAATCGAGGATGATGCGAGAGACCTGCTTGGGGTCGAAGCGCGGGTTATGGGTAGACATCAGTGCCCTCGGATTTTGCGGATTTTGGGGATGTCGTTTTCAGGAGATCGCGGCAGAAGACACCAAGGCCGGGCCAGGATGTGTCGTGACCATGCTTCCAGCGTTTGAGGATCGAGAGGACGGCGTAGTCGAGATAATCGGCTGCTTCGGCGTTGGATGTTTTGGAGGCGCGGGCGAGGCGCCGGGCGAGGCCAGACTTGTTCATGACGGGTTCTCCGACTGGGGATCTGAATTGGTTTCGGGATTCAGGCGTCGAAGCCTTGCCTGCTCCACATGGGTAATGCGAACTGCAGCGGAGTGAATGGCTGGCCGCGAGAAGCCGGTGCCGACAATTCTTGCGATGGGGGCGGCGGAAGGAATCACGACTGGAGAGTCGAAGGAGTTGGTCACGGTGTCTTGCAGGTCGACAGCAGCGCAACGGTCAGCGTAGGCATGCTGAAAGAGCATGAGCGCCTTGAGTGCGGAGTTCTCAAGACCGCGCAGGTAGCGCTGCACTCGAAGGAGATGCGTGAAGGTCTGCTGGTTTTCGGGATGAGCGAGAGATTGCTCGAGAGCCTGGGCGTGCACGGCCTGTGCGCGGACGAGCAGGAATTGAGCAAAGGCGTACTGTTCGAACAGGAGAATCTGGTGCTGGGTGCCGGGTTGAAACTCTGAGAGCAGGGACTCGCGGAAAGTCAGAAATTGCTCCTGGACGTGCGCGGGGAATTGGTCGATGGATGAAGCCGTAAGGCCATGGCGCATTGCGTTGCGGCTGACGGCGGATTTGCCAACGGGGGTTTGCGGGCCGGTTGAGGCTTTGGCGTTCTCCCGATTGGCGAGGACTTGTTGCTGTGTCGCCATTGTGGACTCCTTGAAAATCGAATGGCGGACTAGGCTGATCTGTGAAGATCGCCCAGCCCGCCTACAGAGAACAAGTTACCGGAGGAGAGAATCGGGTTCTGCGATGCCGAGTCGGGAAGTGTTGGAAGGAAAGAAGTTAGGAGAGCAAAAAAATTGAAAATTGCTGTGAACGGAGGATTTTCCGATGGGACTACAAGGTGCAAGCATGAAGCAGCGCTTAATTCGATTTAGAAAATTTTAATTCCATATTCAAGACAGGGATAGCCCGATGTGATTATGATTTGAGCAGCGAGTGTTGCTCGCTGAACTTAATAGGAGAAAAAGTACCAATGAAAAAGTTTGCGTCTTTGCTGCTCGCCCTGTCGCTCATGACCGGCGTTGCCACCGTTTCCTTCGCTCAGGATGCCCCGAAGAAGGAAGGCGAGGAAAAGAAGAAGAAGAAGAAGAAGACCGCCGAAGACGAGAAGAAGAAGCCTGCCTAAGGTTTTGCTTCTCTCGCAAAATTGGATTGAATGCAGCGCCGCGCTGGACCTTGAGTCCTCGCGGCGCTTGCGCTTTTTGTGGGGGACTTGGGGGAGTGAAGCGACGGCTCAGTGGTTGAATCAGTTTATTCCCGAATCGAGTTCCAGCAGCTTGTCTGCAAGTATTTAGACTGAAAGAATGCACGAGCCCAATCTGACTCGCCTTGAAACTGTCGCCAAAGCACTTGGTGTCCCGCAAATCTCACGGCATATCTTTCTTTGTGCCGATCAGACCGACGCCAAGTGTTGCAGTCAGGAAGAGGGCGCCGCCAGCTGGGAGTTTTTGAAGCGCCGTTTGAAGGAACTGGGGCTCGACAAGCCGGTCAAAGGTGACCCCTCATCTAGCTGCGTGTTCCGCTCGCGGGCCAACTGTCTTCGCGTTTGCGAGCAGGGCCCCGTTGCGGTGGTGTGGCCTGATGGTGTCTGGTATCACAGCGCTACGCCAGAGAACCTGGAGCGCATCATCCAACAACATCTGATTGGCGGCGAAGTGGTCGGCGAACTGGCTTTTGGCCAGAGGCAAGAGTAGGCTTGCCTCTGGCAATTCGGGCATGGGTCACTGCTTCTTCGGTGGCGGTGCCTGCACGTAGGACGACTCTTGCGGTTGCTTGTCAGCGTACTGGTCGTCGTCCTTCAGTTCTTTCTTGAGGCGCGACAATTCTTGTTTGAGCCGTGCCACGGTCTTGGCGGCCTTCGGGTCGTTGTAGATGTTGGTCATCTCCTGCGGGTCGGCCTTGAGGTCATAGCACTCCCACTGGTCTTTCTTCCAGAAATGGATCAGCTTGTGCTTGTCCGTCCGCACGCCATAGTGCGCGCGCGTGTTGTGATCGCCGGGATCGTGATAGTAGCGGTAGTACATCGACTTGCGCCAGTCCCGCGGCGTGCGGCCCTTCCACGTGGACAGCATGCTGCGGCCTTGCATGTCTGAGGGCACGGGTTGGCCTGCGAGATCGAGGAAGGTCGGCGCGAAATCGCAGTTGATGCCGATCGCATCGGAGACACTTCCTGGCTTGATACCGCCGGGCCAACGCACCAGAAACGGCATGCGCAGCGACTCTTCATACATGAATCGCTTGTCGTACATGCCGTGTTCGCCGAGGAAGAATCCCTGGTCGCTGGTGTAGACGATGATGGTGTTGTCACGCAGGTTGTTGTTGTCGAGCCAGTCCATGACGCGGCCTACGTTGTCGTCGACACTCTGCACGCAGGCCAGGTAGTCCTGCATATAGCGTTGGTATTTCCAGTCTTCCAGTTGCTTGCCGGTCAACACCTTGCGTACGCCATCCACCAGGGTTTCCACTTCGGTTGGTTTCACACCATTCCATTGGCGCAACTGCTGTGGTGTGAGCCCCGAGGGAGGAGTCAGCTTCAGGTCAAAACGCGTCATGTCGTTGAACACTGACTGCCGCTGTTCGCGGATCGCATCGGTTCTTCCCGCAAAGTTGTCGCGCAAATTCGCGGGTTCAGGGATCCGCTTGTTCTCGAAAAGCTTTCGGTACTTCTCGTTGGGAGTCCATTCCCGGTGCGGCGCTTTGTGATGCGACATCATGAAGAACGGTTTGTCCTTCGGGCGGTTCTTCAGCACATCGAGCGTGATGTCCGTAATGATGTCTGTTGCATAACCCTTGTATACTTCGGAGCCCTCTTTGTCATACAAGGTTGGATTGTTGTAAACCCCCTGGCCCGGCAAAATGTTCCAGTAATCGAAGCCGGTCGGGTTGCTGCCCAGATGCCACTTGCCCACCATGGCCGTGTAGTAGCCTGCGCCCTGCAGCATCTTGGCCACGGTCGGTTGCGTTTCGTCGAAGCGGTTGAATACGGGCACGCCGTTCATGTGGCTGTATTTGCCGGTGAGGATGGTGGCGCGGCTCGGCGTACAGATCGAGTTGGTTGCGAACACGTGGTTCATGCGCAGCCCCTCTTTGGCCAGCCGGTCGAGATTCGGGGTCTGATTGATCTTGCTGCCGTAGCAGCTGATGGCCTGCGCGGCATGATCGTCGGTCATGATGAAGACGATGTTCGGGCGTTGGGCGGCGCCTGGGGCGGCACCTGCGCGGCGCGCCATCATGTTGGCGGCCCACGGCATTGTTAAGAGGCTGCGGCGAGTTAGATTTCGCATGATTCCCTAAAGGATATGCCATTTGCGCAAACCCCGGAATTGGTCGCGCGGCGCTGCCCGGCGATTTTCGCTTCTATGTAAAGATCTTCCAGCTCTCACCGTTTCGGCGATTCGGCCGGAGCTGTTGACACCTTGGTCGTGTCATATCGATCCCTTGACGAGGAGAGAACGGAAAGGGCTAAAGAAGGCAGTCGCGGCGCTGCTTTTCGAGGAGCTTGACGATCTGGCCGACGTTTTGGGCCTTGTCGCGATCGAGGACGAGGAGGGCGTCGGGAGTGTCGACCACCACCAGGTTCTTGACGCCGAGCATGGCGACGAGTTTGCCGGGGGCGTCGACGTAGTTGCCTGTCGCGTCGTTGAAGATTGCTTCGCCACGCGAGGCGTTGCCTTCGGTGTCGTGCTTCTGCAGGTCATAGACGGCGTTCCAGGAGCCGACGTCGTTCCAGCCGAAGTCCGGGGCGGGGACACCGAGGATGCCTTTTTCCTTTTCAAGGACGGCGTAGTCGATGGAGATGTCTTCGCAAAGCGGGAAGACGCGGCCCAGCTCTGGGAAGAAATCCGGGCTCAGGAAGGGCGGCAGGCTGCGGATCAGCTTGGCCGTCTTCGGGAGGTGATTGTCGAGCGCTTCGAGGAGGCGGGAGGCCTGCCAGAAGAACATGCCGGCGTTCCAGTAGTAGTTGCCAGACTTGAAGAACTTCTTGGCCGTGGCGAGGTCTGGCTTTTCGCGGAAGCGGGAGATCTCGACCGGCTCGAGGCTGCCAAAGGCCGTCTTCTTGGGAAATTCAATGTAGCCGTAACCGGTTTCGGGATAACGGGGCTTGATGCCAAGGACGACCATCTCGCCTTGCGAGGCCGCGCGGAAGGCAGGGCGGACGGCACGGAGATAAATCGCGGGGCGAGAGATGATCTGGTCGGCTGGGAAGATGCCGAGGACCGCGCCGGGATCGAGGGAATGGAGCATCTGGCAGGCGAGGCCGATGGCAGGGGCAGTGTTGCGTTGCGCGGGTTCGGCGAGGATCTGACGCTTGGGGACTTCAGGCAGTTGGCGCGAGATTTCGTCCTTGAGGAACTCGTTGGTGAGAATCCAGATTCTCTCTGGCGGGAGCAAAGGGCGGAGCCGGTCCACGGTTTGTTGGATGAGGCTGCGCTCGCCGAAGAAATTCAAGACCTGCTTAGCGCGGGACTTGCGGCTGCGAGGCCAGAAGCGGGTGCCACGGCCGCCGGCGAGAATCAGGCCGTAGTAGTTTGTGCGAGGTGTGGAGGGGTTGGCCATTGGCGTCGGTGCTAATTGAGCGGATAGCCGCGAACCAGTTGGAAGGTGCGGCTCCAGCGGGTTTTACAAAAGAAATTTTCGGCAAGGTCCAAAAGGTGGTCAGGAGCAACTGGGCTGCCCTTAAGCCGCTCGGTGGTGGATTCATAGGACCAATAGATAATAAGCGGCTTGCCGATGACGTTCTCTCGGGGGACGAAGCCCCAGAAACGGCTGTCTTCGGAGTAGTCGCGGTTGTCGCCCATAGCGAAGATTTGACCGGGTGGGACGACGAGTTCGCCTTCGCGGACGTGATCGCGAAGCATCGCTTCGCCTTCGGGAAAGATCTGGAAGGGAGGCTTTGAAGGGAAGTTGTCGCGGAAGTCGACGGTGAAATTGGTCTTGAGGTGCTTGTACGGTTCGTTGATTTGGCGACCATTGAGGATCAGTTGCTTGTCGACGATGCGGAATTGATCGCCGGGAAGACCGATGGCGCGTTTGACATAGGTTTGCTGGATATCGAGAGGGAAGCGGAAGACGATGATGTCGCCGCGTTGGACGTCCTGGTAAGGGAGCAAGTGTTTGGAGATGGGGCCAGAGGGAGAGTAGGTGAGCTTGTCGACCAACAAATGGTCACCAACGAGGAGAGTGTCTTCTATCGGCGGAGTGGGGATGACGAAGGCCTGAGCCAGAGTCGTGGTGGCAAAGAGCAACACGAGGAATGTCACAGTCCACTCTGCAACCACCGAGCGGCGTATGTTAGCCCATTCGAGTCGGGCCTTATTCCAAAGCAAGAGCCGTTTGAGCATGGTGATCCTTAGTTGAGAGGATAGCCGCGAATGAGTTGGAAGGTGCGGCTCCAGCGAGTCTTGCCAAAGAAATTTTGGGCAAGATCCATGAGATGTTCGGGGTTGATCGGGCTGCCGGCGAGTCGGTCGGTTGAAGACTCATAAGACCAGTAGATGATGAGAGGCTTGCCGATGATGTTCTCGCGGGGAACGAAGCCCCAATAGCGGCTGTCGAGGGAGGAATCGCGATTGTCGCCCATGGCGAAGATGCAGTTCTCGGGGACGACGATTTCGCTGATGTCCTCGCCGTTGACGTTTGAGCGCTTGAGGTGTTTGTTCAGCATCTCTTGGGCGCCGGGGTAGACACGCATGTTGGGCTCAGAGGGAAAATTGTCGCGGTAAGAATCGAAGTAGTCGGTCTTGTGATACTTGTACGGCTCCTGGGCGGGCTTGCCGTTGAGCATCAGCTGTTTGTTGACGATGCGGATGCGATCGCCGGCGACGCCGATGGCGCGCTTGACGAAGGTCTGCTTGATGTCTTCGGGATAGCGGAAGACGATGATGTCGCCGCGGGTGACGTCCTGATAGGGAAGCAGGTATTTCGAAATTGGGCCCTTGGGGGAGTAAGTCAACTTGTCGACCAGGAGGTGATCGCCGATCAGGAGCGTATCCTCCATAGAGCCGGTGGGGATGACGAAGGCCTGGACAAGTGTGGTGGTGGCGAACAGGAGCAGGAGGATGGTGACTGTCCACTCGGCAATGGTGCCGCGCTGGGTTTCTGCCAGGCGCAGACGGGCAGTGTTCCAGCGCTCGAATGTGCTTTGCTGCGGGGCTGGAGACGGTGGGGGCGTAGTGGTGGTACTCACGAAACTTGCTCTCTAGTCATTATGGTGGATGGAAGTGGTCTGTTGGCCGGCATCGAGATCGGGATGGCCGGAGAAGCGGCGGAGGTGGAAGGCCTCTGTGACGCTGAAGAAAATGTTGATGATGCCGATGCCGCTGATAGCGCCGCGGAAATAGGGATTCATCCAGAACAAGCCCCATTCCGGGCTGAGATCGGCGAGAAAGTTGGGCTTCCAGTAGTCGCTCCACGGGAAGAAGACAAGGAAGAGGCCAATCTCAAAGCAGAGGATGACGTAGAGAACTCCCGAGAGTTTGTGATACCAGCGGTAGTGCGTCATGAGGAGGCCTTGCGAGATTCAATTATCGCGCGGACCGGGGCAAAACTGGCGCGATGTTGTGGCGTGGGGCCATAAAGGGATAACGCTGCGAGATGGTCGCGGGTTCCGTAGCCTTTGTTGGAAGCCAGATTGTAGGAGGGGTATTTCTCGTGAAAACGCTCAAGGAGGGCGTCGCGCTCAAACTTGGCGAGGATCGAGGCGGCGGCAATGGAGCGAGAGATGGCATCGCCGTGGATGAGATTTTGCTGAGGAAGCGGCGAATTGATCTTGATGGCGTCGATGAGGAGGAAGTCGGGTTGTGGGTTGAGGGCTTGGACCGCGCGGAGCATGGCGAGGCGGCTGGCCTCGAGTATGTTGATTGCTTCGATCTCGGTGACGCTGGAATAGCCGACGGCCCAAGAGATGGATTCGGCCTTGAGGCGGGCGGCGAGACGGGCACGCTCGGCGGGAGGAACGACCTTGGAATCGCGGAGACCGCGGATTTTGCAATCTTTCGGAAGAATGACTGCGGCGGCTGTGACGGGCCCAAATAGACAACCCCGGCCGGCTTCATCGATGCCGGCCGGAGCTGAGAATCCGAGAGCCCGCAAGCGGGCTTCATGACGGAGAGAGCAGACCAAAGGTCGTAACTCGCGAGGACGCTTAGGTGCGTTCTTTGAGGCGAGCTGCCTTGCCCTTGAGGTTGCGCAGGTAGTAAAGCTTGCTGCGGCGGACACGGCCCGTGCGGACGATGTCGATGTGGTCGATGACGGGGGCGTTGATGGGGAAGATGCGCTCGATACCAGTGCCGAAGCTCATCTTGCGGACGACGATGTTTTCGCCCATGCCGGTGTTCTTGCGGGCAATGAGGACGCCTTCGTAAACCTGGGTGCGCTCTTTGTCGCCTTCTTTGATCTTGACGTGAACGCGGATGGTGTCACCGATGCGGATTTCCGGGTGGTCGGTGCGCTTGTACTTGTTGTAGACCTTTGCAAGAGCAGGATGATTCATAGTAATTAGCCTCTTTCGTTTGTCCCGCCGGTGAGGTCGGGACGATTTTTTTGACGCTTGGCGAGGGCCTGAGCCGCGCGCCAGCGCTTAATTTCGGCGTGGTTGCCTGCGAGTAACACGTCGGGAACCAGCCAGCCGTTGAAGTCCGCCGGTCTTGTGTAATGCGGACAATCCAGCAAGGGGGCGCCATTCTCATCGAGATCCGAGAACGACTCAAATTGCGAGGATGCCACGTTGCCCAGCACGCCGGGAACGAGCCTCGCGACCGAATCGACCACGACGGCAGCCGGGAGTTCCCCACCGGACAACACGAAGTCGCCGATAGAAAGCTCGTCGTCCACTAAGTGGTCGGTTATCCGCTCATCGACGCCTTCGTATCGGCCGCAGATGAGCAGAACCTGGTCGTATTGGAGCAGCGAGCGGGCTTCCTGTTGTTGGAAGCGCCGGCCTTGCGCTGAGAGCAACACGACACGGGTATTGCCATGGTTGCCTTCTTCGGAGGGATGGAAGCGTTGAGGAAGAATCGACTGGATCGCCTTGTAAACCGGTTCGACCTTGAGCACCATACCTTCGCCGCCCCCGAAGGGACGATCGTCGACGATGGAGTGACGGTCGGTGGTCCAATCGCGAAGATTGTGAACCCGAATGTCGATCAATCCAGATTCCATCGCTTTGGAGACCACGCCGTACTTCAGTGGGCCTTCGAAGAAGGAAGGAAAAATCGTAAGAATGTGAAAGATCATGACTGGTTGACTTCGAGGAGGCCCTCGGGAAGGTCAGCGACCAGCCGCTTGTTGGGAATGTCCTGAACGGGGAAGAAGGCCGGCACCCAGGGGATAAGCGCATCGTTGGTGTCGAGTTGCAACCAGACTTGTGCGCCCTCCTCATAGACGTCGGTCACGCTACCGAGCAGGAGATTCTGACTATCAAATAACTGGCAACCGATGAGGTCGCTAAAAAACACTTCGCCCGGATTGGGCCGGCGGCGGGCACTCATGGGAATGCAGAGGTCAAGCCCCCGGAGGGTATCGGCGGCGCTGATCGAATCGACGCCAGCCAGTTTGACGACTGCCTTGTCCTGGTGCATCCAGACGTCCTCAACCGTGAGCTGCCTGGGCGCTGCCGAGGCGGATTCAAAGGAGGTTAGCGTCTGGACTTCACGCAACCGTTCGATGTCCGGCGTGAGCAGGTCGACGAGCAGTTCGCCCTTGTTGCCGCGAGGCTTGAGGACGGTTGCGAGGGTCAACCAACCTTCCGGAACCATCGTTATTCCAGGATCGAGAGCTCGAAGCGGCGATTCTGCTTCATGCCGACCGCACCCAGGAGAGTGCGGATACAACGAGCGGTACGGCCCTGTTTGCCAATGATTTTGCCAATGTCTTCTGGGGCTACGCGCAGTTCGAGAACGGTGACGCGTTCGCCTTCGACTTCTTTGACCGTGACGGAGTCGGGCGCATCGACGAGCGCCTTAGCGATCTCTTCCACTAAATCTTTCATAGCCGCGAGGCTCCTTGAGGGAATGAATTAAGCGACAGCAGGCTGTTGGGCCGGGTTGTTCTTCAACAAACGGGCCACGGTGTCGGACGGCTGTGCGCCGTTCTTCATCCAGTGCTCAATCCGGTCGTGCTTCAGGCTGATGATCTGCGGCTGGGCGACTGGGTTGTAGTGACCCACGACTTCCACAGCGCGGCCATCGCGCGCACGTTCCTTCTCAATGACAACTACGCGGTAGGTAGGCTTCTTTTTGGAGCCGAAACGCGCTAAACGAATCATCAACATACGAACTATTCTCCTCTACAAAATACCTGCGTGAGCGGGGTTAAGACTTGGCGCCGTTCAGCGCCTCATCAGATCTTCCATGCCCGGTAAGCCCATCTTGGCGAGGCGCTTGGCCATCGAGCCGCCGAACTTACCGCCACCAAGGCCGCCGAGTGAATCCGTGAGAGTCTTCATCACTTTTCGGGCCTGGGTGTATTGTTTGAGCAAATTGTTAATGTCTTGGGGCTGCGTGCCGCTGCCTTTGGCAATGCGGCGGCGGCGAGCTCCATTAATGATCATGTGGTTGGCGCGCTCATGAGGCGTCATCGAATCGATGATCGCGACAATTTTGGTGAGCTCGCTTTCGTCCATCTTGGCGTCCTTCATCTGCTTGGACATTTTGTCCATGCCAGGGATCATGCCCATGAGGGAATCGAGGGGACCGAGCTTGCGGAGTTGCTTGAGCTGGTCGCGGAAATCTTCGAGAGTGAAGTCGTTCTCGATGAGCTTGCGCTGCATCTTCTCGGCTTCCTTCATGTCGATGGCGCCCTCGACCTTTTCGATCAGGCTAAGGACGTCGCCCATGCCGAGGATGCGTTGTGCAACACGATCGGGATGGAAGGCTTCGAAGGCTTCGGGCTTTTCGCCGACGCCGACAAACTTGAGGGGCTGGCCAGTTACCTGACGGACACTAAGGGCCGCGCCACCACGGGCGTCGCCGTCCAACTTGGTGAGGATGATGCCGGTGATGCCGAGACGCTTGTTGAACTCGTCGGCGGATTTGACTGCGTCCTGGCCGGTCATAGCGTCAGCAACGAAGAGGATCTCCTGAGGATTGAGGTAATCCTTGAGTTCCTGCAGTTCCTGCATCAGGGCATCGTCGATGTGGAGGCGGCCAGCGGTATCGACTAGGATCACGTCGCGACCTTCGCGGACGGCGGCCATTTTGGCGCCCTTGACGAGATCGATCGGCGGCTGGTTGGGCTCGCCGTCGTGGATCGGGATGTTGAGCTGTTTGGCGAGAACAGCGAGTTGTTGGCGGGCGGCGGGACGATAGACGTCGACGGAAACGAGCTGGGGCTTCTTGCCTTCCTTGACGAGGAGGCGAGCCAGCTTGCTGGTGGAGGTGGTTTTACCCGAACCCTGGAGGCCGACGATCATGACAACCGTGGGCGGCTCATTTGAAAAACGGAGTTTGGACTGGTGGGTGCCCAGCAGGCGAACCAGTTCGTCCTTGACGATTTTAACGACCTGTTGCGAAGGGGAAAGAGCCTGGAGGACCTCTTCGCCTTTCGACTTTTCCCTAACTTTTTCAATGAGTTCCTTGACGACCTTGAAGTGGACGTCAGCCTCGAGCAAAGCGACACGGATCTCCTTCAAGGCCGCTTCCATATTGGCCTCGGTGAGTTTTCCTTCTCCGCGCAGGTTCTTAAATACGCGCTGGAGCTTGTCGCTTAAACTGTCGAACATTGAAATGGGTCTAGTTTAGGATGAATTGGGCGGGGTTCGACCAAAACTCTGATTTTAGCAGAAGTGAAGGGCGGATGCGAATCGAGTGGCGTTATACTGCAGCGCATATAAAGCGACTGTGGTTGATCTTGATGGGATTGGGGCTGTTTGGCCAGGGGATCGATGAGTTGAAGGACGTGCGGCTGAAGGCGGTGATTGCGTCGATTCAGAAGAACAATGCGTGGACGATGGAGCAGCAAGTGTCGATCTGCGAGATCGCAGCGCCACCGTTCGGGGAGGCTGAGCGAGGCAAGCAATATGCGCGGCGGCTGACGGCCTTGGGCATGGAGGACGTCAGGACCGACAGCGAAGGGAATGTGATCAGTCGGTTGCCGGGAGCGAAGTCGGCCAAGCCGCTGATTGTCTTCAGCGCGCATTTGGACACGGTGTTTCCAGCGGGGATGGATGTGAAGGTGCGACCGGAGGGGTCGCGGTTGAAAGGTCTGGGGATTGGAGACGATTGCCGGGGGCTGGCAGTGGTGCTGGCCGTGGCGAAGGCTTATCGGGAAGCCAAGGTGCAAACCAAGGGCAAGGTGTTGATTGTTGCGACCGTGGGCGAGGAGGGCCAAGGCGATTTGCGCGGGGTGCGGCATTTGTTCAGCAAGGAGCTGAAGGGGCAGGTGGATGCGTTTATCTCGGTGGATAGAGCGGGATTTCGACTTGCTTCGCGGGGTGTCGGCAGTAACCGGTACAAAGTAACTTACAAGGGCCGTGGGGGACATAGTTATGGGGCGTTCGGAATGCCGAACCCTGCGCATGCGATGGGAAGGGCGATCGCGAGGATTACTGATATCCAGGTGCCGCAAACGCCGCGAACGACGTTCAACGTGGGGACGGTGACCGGGGACACGAGTGTGAATTCGGTGCCGATTGAAGTGAGCATGGAGTTGGATCTTCGCAGCGAGTCGCCGAAGGAACTGGCGGCGCTTGATGAGCGGCTGCGAGCTGCGTTGCAATATGAGTTGGACGCGGGGAAGGCGAGGTGGCCCGAGAGCAAAGCGCCGCTCGATTTGAAGATCGATGTGATGGGTTTGCGGCCGGCCGCAGAACCGGGCGACGAGCAGCCGATTGTGCAAAAGGCAATGGCATCGGCCAAGGCGCTGGGGCTACCGTTGTTCGCAACCGGGAGCGGGAGTACGGATTCGAATCTGCCGATGAGCCTGGGGATTCCGGCAGTGACCATCAGCGGAGGTAGACGCAGCCCGAACGCGCACTCGATCGATGAGTGGTTTGAAGAGGGCGAGGATGGCTACAAAGCTACGCAGTGGGCGGCGCTGTTGGTTGCGATGCTGGCTGGGCTTTAGTTGGCGTTACGGATGTACTGCCAGCCGCCATGTTGCTTGCGGACTAGTTCGGCGACGGCGGCGTCGACGACTTTGACGTGTGGAAGTAGCGAGTCCTTTGGGATGTTGCGCATCTTGAGCGAGTTGTTGCAGGCGAGCAGGCCGACACCGGACTTGGCGAGGCGCTCCCACTCGGTGGCAAGGGTGGTCTTGTCCTTGGTGAAGGAGAAGATGGCCATGCCGTGAAGAACGATCTCGACAGTGACCTGATCGGCGCCGAGGGCGATCTTGAGGTTTTCGATATTGCGGATGACGCCTTCGAGGCGAGGTTGCTCACCAGCCGACATCTCGAAGATGACGTGATACTTTTTGCCGTCCTTAGGGAGAGCATCTTGCGCGTTGGCGGCCAAGAGAGTGAGGAGGAACAGGCAAATTGTTTTCATTGGCTTGATTCTATATCCGGAGGAGGGATTGCTGAACCTCGCCCGTCACGATCGCGGTGTTCTCTTTAGCGAGGACGTTGAATTCTGAGCGGACGCCGAAGTCTTTGAGATAGATGCCTGGCTCGACAGAGAAGAGAGTGTTGGCGAGGATGTGGCGCTCGTCATGGGTTTCGAGGTTATCCATGTTTGCGCCGGTGCCGTGGACGTCTTCGGTGATGGAGTGGCCGGTGCGGTGGACGAAGGCGTCACCGTAGCCAGCGGCGACGATGACTTCTCGGGCGGCATCGTCCACTTCAAAACCATGGAGGGTCGTGGCAGATTCGCGAGCGTTGCGGGCTCGCTCGAAGGCGGCGTCGCGAGCGGCTCTGACAACGTCGAAGACATTATCGACTTCCGTTGGGACATTGGTGCCGCAGTAGCCGGTCCAGGTGATGTCGTAAAAGATGGAACCGGGCTTGTTAAGCTTGGCCCACATGTCGACGAGGAGGACGTCGTTTGGCCGGATCAGAGAACTGGAAGCAGCGGAAGGTTCATAGTGAGGGTCGGCGGCGTGTGCGTTCACGGCGACGATGGGGCCGTGATCGGTGAAGAGGTTGTGTTTGTCGAAGGCGTTGCGGAGCCAGGTTTGGAGTTGGTACTCGGTGAGAGAATCGGCGTTCGCGAGGGAGGCTGCGACGCGCGCGAAGGCGGCCTTGCGGATTGAGTCCATGAGGCGGCCGGCCTCAAGGTGAGACTCGATGTGAGCCGGGGAGAGGGTGGCGTGAAAGACCTGGACAAGATCTGCGGAGGTGACAACTTCGACGCCGAAGGAGCGCACCAGCTCAAGTGTGCCAGCGTCCACCATGGAGACATAGGGGATGGCGCAGCCGGGCGAGTATTGCATCGCGATGCGCTTGAGGCCGAAGAGCAGTGCGCCCAAGCCTTCCTGGTGGGTACGCCAGCCACTGTAGACGTGCTTCTGGCCTGTGAGGGTGTCGAGGATGCGAGACTCGATGCGGTGGACCAGCATTTGCGGTTCACCCTCTTTGGGGATCAGGTAATACCAACGGCGGGTTGGCATTTGATCGAGATTGAGATGGAGAACCTGGTAGGCGATGGGGTCGCGGTGATGGTGATCAAAGAAGAGCCAAGCGTCGATGTTGAGTTCTCGGAGGGTTTTCTGGATGGCGGCGATCATAACTTCTTCCACTCAAAGGTACCACTGAGCCAGTGATTTCCTGCGTACTGGCGGCGGTCGTTCACTCGGAACTCCAGGTAGTCGTCGCGCCAGTCGTGACGGGCTCCATCGAGGGATTGAGTGGCGAGGGTGATGGTGTAATCGCCAGCGGTGAGATGGCAAGGGAATTGATATTGGATCTCGATGGTGGCTGGGCCATCGACGTCAATTGGACATTCTTCGATATGAGTGTTGGTGCCAGCGACCTCGATGCCCTGGCGGTTGCGAATGAGCAGGCCGAACTGAAAGCGTGTGGCGGGTTGTGTGATGTGGATCGAGGCAGTGAGGAGAATGGTGTCGTTGATTTGAAATTGGTTGCGGGGAGGGCCGCCGGGGAGATGGAGGTGTGCGGATTGAATGCTGGTGGGGGATTGCGCGGGTGAAGTGGAGGAAGGCTGGAT
This sequence comes from Acidobacteriota bacterium, assembly GCA_016870995.1. GTDB lineage: Bacteria > Acidobacteriota > Terriglobia > Bryobacterales > Bryobacteraceae > Bryobacter. Next base: position 11,466 of record VFZU01000003.1, on the reverse strand, counting down.
GGGGTCGATTTGAACTCGGCGGGCGTATTCGAGGGCGATTTCGCGAGGGGAGCCGAAAGTTGCCAGTTCGCCGTGCCAGAGTAGAGCGGCGCGGTCACACAGGCGCTGCACAATGCCCAAGTCGTGCGAGACGAACAGAATTGTGGTTCCGCTGGCTTTGAGTTGTTCGAGACGGCGGATGCACTTGTTGGCAAAGCGAGCATCGCCGACAGCGAGTGCTTCATCGACAATGAGGGTTTCTGGATGCTGGTGAATGGCCGCAGCAAAGGCTAGGCGCACATACATGCCAGTCGAGTACTCGCGAACGGGTCGGTCGAAAAAATGACCGATTTCAGCGAAGGCTTCGACATGAGGGATGGCAGCTTCGATTTCTGCTCGAGAGAGGCCCATGAGCTCTGCATTCAGCCTGACGTTTTCACGGCCACTGAACTCGAGATTGAAGCCGGCACCGAGTTCCAATAAGGCGCTAATCCGCCCTTGCGTTAGAACCCGGCCCTCGGTGGGCTGGAGAATTCCGGCAAGGATTTGAAGCAGTGTTGACTTGCCGGCTCCATTGGGGCCGACGAGCCCGAAGACTTCACCGCGAGGCACATCAAAGGAGATATTGCGCAAGGCCCAGAACTCATTCTGGGCCTCGCTTTCGTGAGAGACTCGGCCGCGCCAAAAGCCGGGTTGTGTTCTGTATCGCTTCGATACATTTTGAACAGAGATCACCTTCTCTAGTATCGAGGATCAGATTTGAAGCAGTACCGTAAGATCTCTGCCGGGAGTTCCGGCTGAGGCTGGCGGTACGTTTAAGATGTCGAACGAAATGGTGGCACCTGCGGGAATCGGAGCCACATTGAAGCGGCTTACCGCTGTCGCAACAGGGAAGCCCGCTTCGATGACGAGGTCGCAGTAAGGCGATCCGTTCACTCTGACGAGCACCTCTACGTCGCCGCCAACTGGAGGCTCTTGAACATAGGCGGATACATCGCGAACCACAGTAGCCCGATCCACCTGATAGCTGTTGCCAGCCGAAGCCTCGATGGCGAGATAACCCTGCACGTTCATTGTGATCTGCCCACCGGAGAGCGTGCGCACGCCGAAGTTTGTCACGCCGGTGTAGCAGACTTCTTTCTTAGGGCTGGCACCGACAGGATTCCAAAGTGTGAGGTCCGCTCCTGAGAGTCGAACGTTTGGAAGCCGGAAGTTGTAACGGAATCCAACGCCTGCGGTTGTATTGAAATAACCAGGCGCAAAGGGAATCGTCATTTCGCGCCGCGCAAGAACAAACAAAGGAATTGCTGCGCTGTGGGCAGCCGCCGATGATGAGTAGCGAGCCCGGATGACAGGATATTGATTGCCCGCAACGGGGGGACCGTTGACTTCAAAAATTTCCTCTTCGATCTGGAACAAGGTGCCCTCAGGCAAAGTTGAAGCTAATCCATCAATTGTGACTTGATCGCCAGTATCGAGTAGAGCGGCGCCAAGAGACGTAGCCGTGGGAGCCGTCAGCTCATCCCAGAAAAGGACGCCTAGCTGTCCAACGTAGATCGAACTCAGGTTTTCCAGCGCCGGAAAGGCGATGCCACCGATTGAAATCATACCTTCCTCAATGAGGGAAAAGCCGAAGACAGGTTCTGGAGGAACGCCCGTGTCGGAGTTGCCGGAAGAACCGACACCTACCTGCCAAACCAGCCAGGGAGATTCAAGTGGATCCAGTTCTGAATCATCTTTGGAAACCGAGCGGAGGCTGACCTCAAAGCTCGATACCTGGATCAGCGGCAACATCACTGTGATCGTGCTGGTATCGGATTCGGCAGCGAATGTCCAAGCCGTATCGACGATGGTGAATTTACTGTCGCCGCCATGCATGGTCTCGAATGAGCGGGCAATCGTGATTGTGTTCGCTGTATTCGCTGTGATTTCGATCTCTTGGCCCTCACCTGTGCCAGAGCGGATGAGCAACTTCTTTCCCACCCAACGGTTCTCCACCAGATTGAGCGCCGAACCAGTGATGGTTTTTTCCGTCCAGGCGGATGGAGTTTGGTCGACCAAAAATGACTGGCGATACCAGGCTCGCAAGCGACTGTAGTTGGAATCCGGTGGCAGTTGAGGCTGCGCGACCGCTCCAATGTCCTGAATTGAGCTGGCGATTGCGACACCAGAGGCAATTCGATGCAAGCGAGAGGGTGAGGTTCCACGATAGACGTTTAGCACTTGTGCGTTTTCGCCAACGCTGATTCCGTTCAGCGTGACACGATTTGTCGCAGTCAGGCCGCCAACGCGAACCGGAATGAGACTGGATAGTCCGCTCTCCTTGCCGCTTGCGTCGACTGTCGTGAGCCCATAGAAGTATGAGCCCTGCGCCAGCGAGCCACCCGTTGTTTGAACGGCGTAGTCGAAGCTAACTAGCGGGATCCCTCCAATCGCACCCTCCTCAGTCGCAGGCCGCTCGAATGGAATCGTCAGCGCGGCGCGTTGATTGCCGCTCGAGTCGACACCGAGACTCTCGGATGCGTCGAACTTGATTGTGCCTTGATCGAGTAACGTTCCACAGACGGCTCTGGCAGAGCCGCTGCGCCAGGCGTAGAGTCGAGAGCGGTCGTAACGTACCTGCGCGCTGTCGGAGTACCAGTGGTCCTGATGGAGCTGGCAGATCACCTTCATTTCGTCGAGGCGAGGTGAGAGCTGAAACTCCAGCACACGGAAGATTGTGCGATCAAAGCCATACCGGCCGTAGCTGATCGCGATCAGATCCCCCGGACGAATGTGAAAGCCCTTCACCGTGGTTCGAAACTCAAGATAAACATTGCCGGCAATCGACTTGTTGAGCCACGTCTGGCAGACGCGCTGAGCCTGCGGGAAGTTTGGCACTCCGATCGCCGCCAGAGATTGTGAGATCTCCTGACGACGAATCCGAATGTCATCGGTATCGGCAATTGAGATGCTGTCCTGTTGAAACTCGTTGAGCGCATCCTGGATTTCAAAGCTCACTCGATTCGGCGAATCCTGGCTGGGCTTGGAGTAGACGCGGAAGTCGGGCTCGTAATTGGACTTCAATAGAATGCCCGACGTATCGTTCAGCCCATCGCCGAACTCGTAAGTTGGCCATCCGGAATTGAGAACCGCGGAGGCGTTGCTACCTGCCGGCTTGGCCGGCTGCTGTTGGGCGATGGTCGCCTCGGGGCGGACCGCCAATCGACCGTCGGGCTGAAAGTAGAGAAACAATAGCGAACCGAAACGGATCGAGCGCAACAACTCACCTACGCTGTAGCGGCGCTTAAGAACGAGGTTGGTTTCGAAACGGCGTACTTGCCGCAACGTGCCATTCGCATCGCGCGCTTCAACTAGCTGGTCGCAATAAGCTGCGGCATCAACGAAGGATTGAAGATCCAGTTCGTCGAGTTTCCAACCTGTGCGGCGAAGGATGTCGCACATGATCCATGCAGGATTGGCAGAGAATTCATAGCTGGCCAATGTGCCCTGGCTATCCAGAACCGGTAGTTTCATCCCCTTCATCAGCACTTCCACCTTGGGGCTGCGCTTGCCATCGTTGATTCGATTCGGGAGGACAAGATTGAGGTAGGCCATACTTCCGTATGGGTCTCCTGCTGGAGCGCCAGAAGCATCCGTCAACCCCAGGTTCAAAGCACCAGTGCGGTTCCCTTTGCTGACCAGGTTGTACCAGCCGGTACCGTTCATGTTTTGGCCCGACACGCCTTCGGGAATTTCGTAACCGTCGGCAACCACTTTGATCACGCTTTTGATTTCGCCGAGCCCCAGAAGGATTTCGCAACGAGTGAAGTTGCCGTCGTTTCGAGAGAAGACGACAGGTGCCTGCAGCCAGCCAGTGCCATACACAGCGGGGACGACATCGTTAAAGCGAGTGTCGAGGCTAACGAGATTTGAGATCCGTCCGGAAGATTCGCCATGTCCGCGAACCAAATACGAAACAGGAACAAACTCGATCCCGCTGAATCGCTGAGTGACACGATTGGAAGAATCCTTGGCGAACATCCCTCGTTGCTCACAGCTCTTGCGTGTATAGTCGCAGCTGGTGAAAGGATTAGCGCCATCGAGTGTGCCGGTTCCACCAGCTACATCAGGAGAATAACCGCATCGAAACAACGACGAATAGCGACCATCTTCTCCAGAACTTGCGGCAGCTTCACGCTCACTCGGAGTGGAAGGAAAGGCCCATGAACACTGCTTTTGAATCCGCATGGGAGGAAAGCTGGAGCGAATGGAGCTGAGCCGGCTCAACACATTCAATCGTGCCGACTTCCCATCCAGCTGATTGACCGTGTCCAGCATGCCGGTGAGAAGAACGTGTTTGCTCACCACGTCGCGACCGTTGAGCACAGCTGCCCAGAATCGCACTTTGGCACCAGTCAATTTGCCGGTTTGGAAGAGCTGCGCCAGAGCACCGTCGTTGTCGGCAAAAACTACCGACACCTGCCCAGTCGATTCGCTGGAGACGTCGCTGGTCAGCTTCCAGGCGCTGACCTGATCTGGATGGATGCGAGCCTCAAAATTATTAGGGCCATCCTGACAGCGGTGTGACGCCCAGCGTCGCGAGGTGTTGTCAGCAAGTGTCACTTCGCACAGCAGTGCGGTTACAGGAACTACGGGTTGTTCTTTGAGAGTAAGAAGACTCATCGGTTTCTCAGGCTTTCAATGCGAAGAGTGATGGAGTGCGCACCTGGCGCATTGCTTTGGGAGTCGTAGCTTTGGTCGGCAAGCCATGCGGCCGGGAAGAGACTCGACTGCAATCCGGTCGCGAGATGAGCACCGGGAGCGGCGGCAATCTCAAGTTGAGGCGATGCCACGATGACTTGGGTATTGGCAGGCACGGTTATGCTGCAGAGGCGGCTTGGAGCATCCGCAGGAGACAATACAACGGCGAACCTTGACCATTCATTGGCGGTGGCGGAATTCTGATTCGAGTTTGTACCGTCGCTCAGAGAGAGACTGAAGCTCGCTCCACCGGCCCATTTCGCCATCACGCTAAAGCAGGTCTTGAAGGGCCCATCCAAGGCCACTGTCTGCGTCAGGGTCAGAGGCAGAGGAGCCGAGTTTGTCAGGATGAACGCGTTTGCTTGATCAAGATCTGAAATGGTATCCACCACCAGACCCGGCGAAGCGACCCAGGGAGAACTCTCCAGATTTGCGGATTGAGCCAGCAAGTTTCCGATGGGGTCTGGAAAAGCAAAGCTTTCCGCACCTCTGCCAGTCGCATCGATGAAGGCGACCATCCGCTGCCACTCCGCATCACCGAGGTTGTCGTAGCGCAACGTCCATCGGTATCTGAGTCTCGACTCTGCGGCGGCACCCAGCAGGCTGCCGTCGGGGAATCGAGTTGTCCTTGAAAGGTCATCGATCAACAGGCTGACGGGCAATTGAGCGAGCATGCCGTTGTCGAGAGCGGGAAAAGAATTGACGTTAGATGGCATTTTCGATCTCCAATTGCACTGAGTAGCGGTTGTCGCGATCACATGACATAGAAAGTCGCGGGCTGGCCATGCGGCATGTTGTGAACAACTGCGATGTCCAGGGATCAGTGAATTCGAATACTCCGCCAACCGGAACCGCCTCAAAGAAGTTGCGAAGCTGGAAAGCCTCCTCTGCGGTGAGGTTGGTATAATTCAAGTGCCAAGATCGGTGATCCAGATCTGAAATTCGATGGCTTTGGCGCGAGAACCCTTCAAACAGGGCAGCCGAGTGCTTCGCAGGTTGCGTGCGCACGGCGCTGGATTGAGCAAGTTCTCCAGATATCAGGTTGGGGAAAGTCATGGCTAGAGCTCACTCATGCTGTCGTTGATTTCGTGATTCGAAAGCATGGCCTGCTTCAGAGCCGCTGCAATATCGTCGCTGCGATCGAGGATGGAGCGGGCATCGAGAGCCTGAATCGAGATATTGATTGGCGTTTGTTGAGCTACATTGGTCTGGCTCAAGCCGAAAGCATCTGTTCGGACGCTGCCAGCTTGACCATTTGTGTTGATCGAAGCGGCCCGATCCGTGCGGGTGTCCTCCGGAAAGGCAAATCTTTGGAGAGGAGCCTGGGCGGTTTCACTTCCGCCACCAAAGAGGCTAAACAAGCCCTTCCATACGGGACCGAGAAACAGACTTGTAAGGATGTTCGTACCTCGCGAGGAGCTTACCGGATTAAAAGCGTTCAGTAATTCCCGGCTGACGGACGCTCTTGAGGAGCTGGCGGCCGAAGAGTTTGAAGCGACTCTTTCGGCTGAGGCCGTGCTGACTTTGTTGACTTCCCTGATCTGTCCGGCGATTGCGGAACTGCCAGTTTCAAGTTGTTGAATCATGCTCGAAAGCACGTCACCGAGCGATTTCACTGGACGCTCCGATGCTCCCTGATTGAGTTCGTTGTTCATGTCATGAATCCTTTTCAATAGCCTGTATTGCGGTTATGGCGTCGCAATCCACGGCAGGAAAGTCGAGGAACTTCGAAGGCTCCATGACGCGACACCAACGCTCAAGTGCAATCCAATACGCGGCGCTGCCATCCAGAGTGCTTTCGGGGCATTGGAAGAAGACCGCGCTGCTTCCAGCCCAGATGGGACGCTCGGATGGAGCGATGTTTAAGAATGCGCAACAGCGTGAAGATTCCAGGCCCCGGCTACGGCATGGGCCGCACTCCCACCGGGACCCGGCTGAGAGGTATTGGAAGGCGGCAATCAATTTTTTCTTCGTTGCTCACTGAGCGATATGTCGTCACTTATTCGGCTCAGTACTTCAACGCAAAGTTCGGCTGGTGCCTCATGCAACAGCCAATCGATCCTGTTCTGATCCGCTGGCAGCAGTTCCTCGCTGTGACCCAAAGCAACCAAGCACTCTGAGAGCAGCTGCCGGCCAAGGGCCACCTCGAGTTGAGCGATCTCACTTCGAAGCGGCCCGGCCGGATTGGGGTCTGAGCTGAGGAACTTCAGCTTTTGCATCAACTCATGGTTGTCAGCGAGAAAGGCAAGCCTGCGGGCGAGCGAGATGCGCTTGATGCGGAATCGAAAGCCCGGAGAACACGTTGCCTCATATTGACGTTCCAACTGAAGTTGCATTCGAGCTACCTCATTGCGATGAAGATCTCATCGTTCTGCAATCCCATGGCCACCGCATTACGGAATTGCCAAAGCAGACGAGGTTGATCGTCATTGAATGCAGGCACGGGGAACAGTACCGAGGGCAGGTAAACGGCAAACATAGAACCTGACTGAGTTCCCATCTGGAGCATGACTGGGACGGGCTCATTGTTCACTGCCTTGGTGTAGAGAGCCTGGCTCAAAGCGTCATTTCGTTCGAAGACAGTCAGGTCAAGTGATACTTTTCGACGTCCCAACACAAAGGCTTTCGTGTCGAAGCAACCGAATTCATCCGTGCGCGGCTCAATGTTGTTGTCGATTCGGATTTCAGCCTGGGTCAGGGTGCACAACCTTGAAGCCGGCACGCCAATAAAGGCTTGTCCAAGATGCCCAGCAATGGGGCTATTCGCCAAAGGCGATGCGTTTGCCGGTGCTTCGGGGAACTGAAAGCCAACTCCACCGACGCCGCTCACGTTGTCGAAGAGATTGCGAGCGAAGCCCTTGGCCCCGATTTCAAGAAAGTCGTTGTTGACCGTGATCTTCATCTGGTCTGCAACGGCGCCAGTCAGGAACCGCTGGATCGCCTGCGAAGGAGCCCACGTGTCCAGAACCGACATTGCATTGACAGAATCGCCAGTGGACAAATTTGCGCAGCCATCCAATTGGGCACCGCTACTAAGCTGAATGGAGAACGGAGTGTTGAGTGTGAAGTCTCTGGGGCCAGAGATGGATTCAACAAACCGGATTTCAGAGCCGAAAGAGAGTCCCATGCCAATGGTCAAGGGTGCGTCCGCTTGCAGCGTAACCGAGGAACCAGAATTGGCCTGCACAAGATAGGCTGCGCCTAGCTGTGCACTGGCGCACATACCGCTCTCAAGGATCGGTGCGATGCCCGGCTTGGTGTTGCCGCCCGACCAGCCGGTGCCGTAGCTCTCGAGATTGAACTCGATTAGCTCACGTTGTGGGCCCATGACCGGGGATTCAGATCGAAAGCCGGTCTTATCCCGACGATAGAGTTGCTTGCGGTTGCTCGACAAGGCAAATGAAGTGATCGGCGCCACCTCGGCGGCAGCCATGTTGTTGAGTTCCGGAAAGTCAGTTTCCGACTTGATGTAGATTCGATTGGACATCGAAGAAATGTATTCGTTAGCCATGGTTATTCCTGCCAGAGATGGATTTCAAATGAGATCGTGGCGTTCTGCACGAAGTTCAAGCCGCCCTTGGAAACGGGCGCAATATCGACGGAGAAGCCGCCTGCGTAATAAACACCTTTGCTCCAGAGCCCCTGATTCCGATTGAGCACATCGCAGAGGGCATCAACGTAGTCGCTGATTTGGCCACGCAACTGATCCGCTCGTTCGTGGCTTGCGGTCAGTTCAAACTGAAGCGTGGCGATTGCGCCGTATTCGGAGAGCTTTTCTTTCTGCCCCCGGTAGAGCTTTACCAATGCAATGGAGACCTTCGGGTTTCGATTGGGCGGAATGCGCTCTGTCATTTTTTGTGCCCAATGGTCTGTGTCGACCTGGAATCGCGCCTCCTTGGCGAGTTCGCCACGGAGTTCCTGGATCGCCTCAACGCTCACTTTCAACCCGGATTCACCGGCCAACATTTCCTGAGCCGCGTCAACCGCTTTGCTGGATAAGTTCATAGCGTCTATCTCCAGAGCTCAGTGGTGTAGCGAATAAATCGATCCGGAGATTGTGCCGACTTGCGCACCAAAGGAGCAGCGGGATTCGGCATGTCCGGGGTGATTGATCTGGCGGTTCCCGCTGGCACTGGCGAGATAATGCTCTCGCGCAATGACTCAGAAGATTCGCCCAGGAAGAGGATCCATCCGAGCACTCTCGGGGGAAGACTATCCACGCTCAATTCGGCGGTCTCGCCAGAAGTCATGTCGACAAGAAATTCTTCGCTGAGGGTGCCGACAGCGCCATCAATATCGACCAAACGGATACGGCCGCGCAGAAAGCGAGAAGGATTGCTTCCCGCACTGATCACAACTAATGGAACCGGAGCTTTGGCGATGGGCTGATAGACAACCCCAACACCGACCTCAAAGAGCTGGTCGCTTGCCTCTTTGGCTTTGGCTTCATAGTATTTGGCTTGCTCGCGATGCAGGGCACTATTCTGCATCGAAGCCACATCGACGTAGAAGAGACTGAGCGTTAGTAGGCTGTGCCACCGTGATAACGGCTCAGTCACGACGACCTTGTCGAGTAATTGGCGGGATGCGCTCTCGCTCAAACCGCTCTGGCGAAGCAAAAAGCTCGTGACCTGAGTTTCGATTTCGTTCTGCGCGAGTCGTGATTTGGATTCAATCGAAGTGGATTCCTGTTCGGAAAGAATAGATAGCTTGGAATCGAAAGCCATCCAATCGGTCAGGCAGCTTATGGGTTGATCTTTTATTAAGGCCATGATCTTTTGCTCGGATTTCTAGTTTGAAAAGTGAAAGGGGCCGGGCTTCCGAATTGGAAGCCGGCCCCTTCGATTCAGCTATTGAGGACTAGCTGCGAACCTGAACGCCGTGGTTGTTGCGGAGAATACCAGTGCCGTACAGGATGTCGACAGTGAACTGCTGCGACAGAGTGTCAGGCTGGTAGCTCATGACAACGCGGACACCGAAGTTGCCGAGTTCGGCGTATTCGGCGATCGCACCGGTGCCAGGCAGCGGCTGAGGCAGACGACGGATCGCCAAACCCAGAGCATTCTTGGCAAAGGCCAGATTGAAGGTCGTCGTCGGAGCGCCCGTCTTCTTCACAAACTGCGAACGGAAGACATAGAAGTCCTTCAAGCGGCCAATGTTGCCGTCAATGAGGGCCTTCAGGCCAGCATCGCCAGCGCGCGAGAATTCGCTGAAGCGCGGATTCTGCCGCAGTGCGGAGTAGCCAGAGGCATCCACAACGAGATACTTCTGCATGCTGGCAGGAACCTTCGCGTTGAAGAGAGCGGTTTCTGCATCGTCGATCACCTGTTCGGTGAGCGGCGTGGCAGCGGCACCAAGCGGAGTGTTGGCCGTGAAGCTGTTGGCGAGGTTGAGCAGATCGGTTTCGACCTTTTCAGCCAGAGCAACAATAGCGGGCTCCATGTAAAGCTTCATCAGATCCGGAGTTGCAATCACTTTGGTGACGTCGGGGATCTGGAAAGTCGCTTCGGCATGGGTGTTCAGAACAATCTGAGCATTTCCGATATTGGGATTCTGGGTAACAACCGAACCACCTTCAGCGATGTTGTTGGCAACAAGCGACGGAGGCACCGGCACATTCACCGTATCGCCAGCCTTGGCCAACGTCGGCTCGAAGTCGCGATTGACAAGATTGCCCATCACGAGATTGCCCATCAGGGCAGGCAGCGCATCGGCGGCCACCAGCTTCACGATCGCATTCGCGAGGTTAGAAGAAGTAATAGAAGGCATGTAAATTCCTTATGTGAGATTTGTTAGTCAACCAGCAGGCCACCTACGCGCGCGATTTCTCTGCGCACTCGGGCCATTTCTTCTTTGCTCATCCCGGGACGAATCGATTCAAGATCGATGCCAGGTGAGTTTTGGGCGCCGCGACCGGCACCGGAGGTGCCGCTGCCGCCCAAATTTCTTGCGGGAAGCAGTTCTGGATTCTCGTCCACAAACTTGCGGAGATAATCCTGAACTGAAATTGGGCCTTCAGCGCTTCGCGCCAGAAGTGAGCCATCCGATTCCCGTTGAATGTCGTCTTTGACTGCCTTGAAGGCGAGGTCCACTTTGGCGACACCAAGGCGCTGGAGTTCGCTGCGGATCAAAGTTTCGCGCTCCATGGTTTCAGCCTTCGCCTTGGTTCGCCGGTTTTCTTCGACCAGCTCATTGAGTCGCTTTTCCATCGACTCGCGCTTCCGGCGCTCGTCTTCGAGTTCTGCTTTGTAGGCAGGTTCGGTCCGTTTGGACTGAGCATTGTGATACTCCTCGAAGACTTCGTGGACCAATTTCTTCAGGTCTCCGACATGGTTCGGTTGCGATTCCGATTCCTGATTGGAATTCATTTCGCATCTCCTCGATCTATTTGTTCCTCGATCTCGGCGGCGATCTTTTCCTTGGTGGTTTCGTTGATATCCGCAAGGAACTTAAAGGCCAGTTTCTTTAGGGCCTGCTTGCGGAAGGTCTTGGATTGAACCCCCAACTTCAGTAGCTTCTCCGCCTCATCGAGCTCCTCATTGAATTCCCCAACCTCGAACTCGTCAAGGCCAGACACGGAAATCTTGAGGTCATCCTTGCGGACGCGAATCAGCGTCTCTCCCGCTCCGCGATTTTGATGGACAGCTCCCTGGGACATTTCATAGAGAAAATGTTCGAAAGGAGATGTTCGATGTCGAGAGAAAACAAACACGATTCCGGGGCTGCGGAAGGAGCCCGGAGGGC